>CAZSTY010000010.1:0-13388 GCA_964609885.1 uncultured archaeon | reverse complement strand
CTTCTTTCGATAGTCTGCAATCATTCGTTCGGCGCCCTTGTGGTTGGGCGCTAAGGCCAAGAGTTTCTGTAGCTCTATGATTCTCTGCTCAAGGTCCTCCGTGTCTTCGTATATCTGCCTCTGCTTGTCGAACTCTGGTGACACGTTCGTCGGCAAGGGTGATCACGCTCGGGGGACTTACTCGTTGGTGATTCAGAATGAGCGATTATGAAAGTTTCCTCATATGGCCTCACAGCGTGCGGTCGGCGGCAACATTGACTTCCAAGATGAATCTCTCGGGGCTTGAGAACGAATAGACCGGCCTACTCACACCCGTTAGATGTGGGATATATTGTGATGTTGCATCGTAGACAAAAACACAGTCAAATCTATTCAGCATGTGGATTGACTCGGGTTCTGTCCTCCGAGTGGCAAGATACACCTCTCGCCCACTCCACTCATCAATGAGTTCTGGAATACTGGACTTTCGCACACTGATTCCACTTGGCAGTACCACTGTTCCTCCCTGTTCTAGTTTCTGCATTGCTCTCTGCGCCTTGAGCAGAAAAAACGATATCGAACGTTCGTCAGGTGAAACTCTCCGCAACCCCTTGCCAGGGAACGTGATTATACGGATTCGGTCAGGGCTCCCTTGCACCAAGTGCACGGACACATCCCTACGCAGTCCTCGTGAAACAAAGAGTGCCACATTGACGCACCTACAGGCTGTCACAACAGCACGGGGGTTGTTTCCTCTCTTGACAGCATTCTCTGTGACTGGGATTGCACCTAGACCAATCAAGAACTCACGTGCTGCCATTGACACATGTCACATCCCAGGCAGACCAGGGATGGCCGGAAAGCCGCCTCTTCGGCCGCGACGCTGTTTGCTAAGCGTCTTCATCATCTTTTTCATCTGCTCGTACTGCTTGAGCAGTTCTCGCACATCCTGTGGTGACGTTCCTGAGCCCATGGCAATACGTCTGATTCGCGATGACTTGATGATCTTTGGATTGTCGAGTTCCTGCTTTGTCATGGAATTCATAATGACCTCGAACTTTTTCAGGTTCTCCTCTTGGAGTCTGGCAACCTCTTCTGGAAGCTTGTACTTGAGGCCAAGCATCTCCATGACCTTTCCGATAGGCCCCATCTTCTTCAATTGCCGTAGCTGTGCCATCATGTCCGTGAGTGTGAACTGTCCGCGCATCATGCGTTTGGCTGCGTCCTCATCGAACTCTATCTGTGCCTCGCGCACCTTCTCAATGAGGCCCTTGATGTCGGACATACCGAGAAGTCGTCCCGCGAACTTCGTGGGGTTGAAAGGCTCAATTGCGTCCATGCCCTCTCCGACACCGATGAACTTGATCGGGGCTCCGGTGGCTGCGACCGCGGACAATGCACCACCACCCTTCGCGCCGCCATCCAGCTTTGTGACGATTATCGAACCTATATCGGTCGCATTCTTGAAAGCGGCTGCCTGGGCTCCCGCTTGTTGGCCGAGAGTCCCATCTATAACCAGTATAATCTCCTGAGGCTTGATCGCTTTCGCGATATCCTTCATCTCTTTGATTAGACCAGCCTCTTCGCGGTGTCGCCCCGACGTGTCAACGAGAATCAGTTCGATTCCTCTCTTCTTCATCTCGCTGACGCCACGCTTCGCCAGCTTGACCGCGTTCTTCTCGTTCTCGTCACCATAGAACGGAACGTTGGATCGCTCGGCCAATTGCTTGAGCTGGCTGTACGCTCCAGGTCTGAAGTTGTCCGCACACACAACGCCGGTCTTGATTCCCCTCTTCTGGTAGTATCTTGCCAGCTTGCCCACCGTAGTGGTCTTTCCTGAACCTTGGATTCCAACCAACATCACGACATTTGGCTTGCCGGGATGGATGGTCAATGGGACTGGTTTCTCGCCCAAGAAGTAAGCTAGAGCATCCCATACAACCCTGACTATATGTTCCCGCCTTGATATGCCTCTTGGAAGGGTTTCTGCGAGGGCCTGCTCTTGTACCCTCTTTGTGATTTGCATGACAAGATTAACGTCAACATCAGCTTGGAGTAGGGCGCGTTGGATGTCGCGGACAAGCTCCTTGACAAGCTCCTCATCTATGACGCTCGCACCAAAGAGCTTCTTCAACGCCGAGTTCAGTGCCCTGCCAAGACTCTCGAGAACCACTTCTTCTCACCAAGCTGTGGCATGCCGTTTCATGCTGTACATATCAACCTTCGCCTATGGTGAGGGGCCTTCTGACTCCCGTGACCACTGCGGAAGTGATAAATCTGGATATGGTCTGGCGAGCGTGAGGACGGCTGGACTAGCCATCCTGTGCAGTGGTGCTTGGATGTGACTGACGAAAAGATTGGAAACATTCGAATTGTGAAGATAAACAATGGCACCGTAATCGACCACATCCGTGCGGGACACGCTCTTGAGGTGCTGCAAATCCTTGGCATCACTGGTAAAGAGGGAAGTATAGTCACTCTGGCCATGAACATCTCAAGTTCGCGAATTGGGCGAAAAGACATCGTGAAGCTGGAAGACCGTTTCTTGGAGAACCCCGAAGTAGCACGGATTGCCCTTGTGGCTCCAGAGGCAACAATCAACATCATACGTGATGCGAAGGTGGTGGAAAAGACTCGTGTCCAGTTACCCAACACATTGACGGACATAATCGACTGCCCAAACCCCAGGTGCATCACAAACAAAGAGCGCGAGCCGATTCACCCAAAGTACCAAGTTGTTTCGAGGCGACCCATCAAGCTCAAGTGCCTTTATTGTTGGACGATGGTGGACGAGGCCGAGATAATCCAACAATTCACAGAGCGACAATGATCCACTTCACATTCCGAATGCTTTTTAGCCACTCGGAGCAGCACCGCCCAAGACTCAACTGCTGTGTGGACTCTTCCGATGGTCGGTGACAAGATCGCCGTGATTGGCGACCGGGATACCGTTATTGGTTTCAGAATGGCTGGGGTCAGTGAAACCACCGTCCCTACAGGGCCAGACGAAACAGAAGATGCATTGAAGCACTATTTCCGGGACCCCGACATAGGTCTCATAATTATTACAGAACCGTTGGCCAAGACCGTCGAGAAGACAATACTCGAACTATCTCAGGTGCCGGTGCCGGTCATAATGTTGATTCCTGACCGGAACGGTTCTACCGGGGCCTACGAGTCTGTTCTAAGGGAGCTCGTACGTCGTGCAGTTGGACTTGAGATTGACATATGATCTGGTCGGCCGTGGTGAATTCAGATGAGCAAGAGTGTGGGACGAATAGAGAGCATCTCCGGACCTGTTGTGAAGTGCAGTGGAATCGAGGGCGTGAGAATGTATGAAGTCGTCAGAGTTGGTCATGAGAAGCTCATCGGAGAAGTCATCGAAGTGGGCTCTGAGGAGTTCACAGCTCAGGTCTATGAAGAAACCTCAGGAGTTGCGCCAGGAGAGCCTGTGATTGCGACTGGGAGCCCACTATCTGTCGAGCTGGGGCCGGGGCTGCTTGGCTCAATCTATGATGGTATTCAGCGTCCCCTTCCCGAACTCAGGGAGCTGTCTGGTGACTTCATCGCACGCGGGCTGACTGTGGAGGGCCTCGACAAGAAGAAGAAGTGGCACCTCACACCCATGGTCAAGCCTGGGGACCGTGTAGTTCCCGGCGACATCATCGGCGAGGTCCCCGAAACTGGTATAATCACGTCAAAGATAATGATTCCCCTAGGCGTGGAGGGCGAAGTTGTTGAGATTGTTGCTGAGGGTGACTACACAGTCGTTGACACAATCTGTAAGGTCCGGGATACAGAGGGTACGGTTCACGATGTGATGATGATGCAGAAGACGCCCGTCAGAGTAGGGCGTCCCTATCGTGAGAGAGTTCCGATGGACACGCCACTGATTACTGGTCAGCGGGTGATTGACACGTTCATGCCGCAGGCCAAGGGTGGGACTGGTGCCATTCCTGGGGGTTTCGGGACCGGAAAGACGGTGACACTCCACCAGTTTGCGAAATGGGCCGACGCTCAGGTTGTGGTCTACGTCGGTTGCGGTGAGCGTGGGAATGAGATGACTGAGGCTCTCGAGGAATGGCCGCATCTCAAGGACCCAAAGACCGGTCGCCCTCTCATGGAGCGTACGGTTCTAATTGCCAACACATCGAACATGCCGGTCGCGGCGCGCGAAGCCTCTATCTACGTGGCGGTGACGATTGCAGAATACTTCCGTGACCAAGGCTATGATGTTGCGCTGATGGCAGACTCAACTTCTCGTTGGGCTGAGGCACTTCGAGAGATCTCTGGCCGGCTCGGTCAGCTGCCCTCCGAAGAGGGGTATCCTGCCTACCTTGGATCCCGCTTGGCTCAGTTCTACGAGCGTGGTGGTCGGATGAAGACTCTCGGCTCCGACGAGCGCCTCGGCTCGGTGACGATATGTGGTGCGGTTTCACCTCCGGGTGGCGACTTCTCCGAGCCAGTCACGCAAGCCACGCTTCGGATTGTGAAGGTCTTCTGGGCTCTCGACAAGGATCTTGCAGCACGTAGATTCTTCCCTGCGATTAACACGCTGACCAGCTACTCGCTGTATCACAGCACTTTGGAACCATGGCACAAGAAACACTTGGGGCCAGACTGGCCCGATCTTGTGAAGGAGGCCATGGCGATTCTCCAGAAAGATCAAGAACTCCGTGAGATTGTACAGCTGGTGGGCCCTGATGCGCTACCCGAGTCAGAACGTGCCACTCTTGAGGCTGCGCGGATGATCAAGGAGGACTTTCTGACTCAGAGTGCACTGCATGAGATTGACACATACTGTCCTATTGGTAAGACCTACAGGATGTTACGAATCATCATCAACTTTGCCCGCAAGATGAGCGAGGCTGTGAGAATGGGTGCCAGTGTAAGGCGGATTCTTGAATTCAGCGTTCTCGACAACATCGCCAGAATGAAGATTGCACCATGGGACAGCTACGAATCGACAATGGACGCAATCGAGCAGAAGATGGAACAGGAGTTCGATGCACTCCACCAAGAGCTTGCCGCCTCTGGTCTCGCACATATGGCAGTAGAATGAGCTCTGCAAGTACATGCGGAGCTTAATACGCAAGACAGCCCATGATTAATCGACCAGATGTGACACTCAGAGAGATTCACGCACAGATTCGCAGGTGCAGACGGTGCCACCTGCACAAGACGCGTCTGAATGCTGTGCCCGGCGAAGGTAGCCCTCGTGCCAAGATCATGTTCGTAGGTGAGGCTCCTGGGGCCGAGGAGGACAAGAGCGGGCGCCCCTTTGTCGGCCGGTCAGGTGAACTACTCACAAAGATGCTCGAGGAGATTGGTCTCAAACGAGAGTCTGTATTCATCACATCAGTGTTGAAATGCAGGCCTCCGAGAAACCGAACCCCCTTGGTGAGCGAGATTGAATCTTGTATCCCATATCTCCATCGTCAGATAGAAGCAATCAATCCGCGTATCATCGTCCTGCTGGGCGGAGTAGCAATCTCGTCGGTCATTGGGCCTTGGAAGCTATCCGATGCACATGGCAGGTTCTACGAGCATGACGGTCGTACATTCTTCATGACATACCATCCTGCGGCCGCGCTGCGCTTTCCCAAGATTCGTACCATCATGCGCTCTGACATGCAGGCTCTGCGAGAGGAACTGTCAATGAGTGGCGGTTAAATCTCAACATCCTGACGGACATGTGTGTATGCAGCGTCATGTCAGGTCGTAGCCGAGATGATATGCCAACAGTTCCCCGAGTTTGACACGGGATCAATCGATGCACTACTGAATGGACTGGCTCTTGTGTTGCAAGTTGGATACATTCTGTTCTCTCGTTGGTATTTCGTTCTCATTGTGTTCGGTTTCATGGTCTACGCTACAACGCTGAATGACTCGTTGGCAAAGACGCTAGTCGTCTTCGGAGTCTTCTCTTACATCTTGAGCCCCTTCCTTGCCGAGGTCATGAATACCTCCATGGGAATTGAGGAATTCCTGCAGGAAACATCACTTGGTGCAGCAGTTCTTGCAGTGAGTGACATTGAAGTGATGTCAATACTTCTCGCGGCTGCTGAGGCGGTCGGCGCCATTTGCGTACTGTCCGGTGCAGTGATGTATTTGACCAAGCCCTCACGGGAGATGGAGGTACGCGGTCGTAGTCTTGTTGTGCGGGCACTTGTTCTATTTGTATGCTTGTCGTTTCTGTACCTGATGTTTCTGTAGACTCCGCTCATAGAGCAATTCTTAAAACGTGACCTACTGAGGTGCCAGCCACGGTTGACGACCGGGTCGTAGGCGGACTTACTCATGAGGAAGGAAACGTTCATCACGTATCGCACGGTCTCCGATGTGAGTGGGCCACTTCTAGTTGTTGAGCAGACCCACAATGTTGCTTACAATGAGGTTGTCAGGATTCGCTCTCCCACGGGACAGCTCCTGACGGGTACAGTCCTTGAAACCGGCCGTGGCAGGGCCGTTATTCAGGTCTTTGAAGGCACTAGTGGCCTTGACACTCACAGTACCGCTGTACGGTTCATCGGTGAAACACTGAAACTTCCCGTGTCCTCAGAGATTCTGGGGCGGGTGCTTGACGGTTCGGGAAATCCTCTTGACAACGGTCCGCCGCTCACTGCTGAAGATCATTGGGACATCTACGGGTCGCCCATTAACCCTTACGCACGGCAGTATCCTCGGCAGCCGATTCAGACCGGTCTCTCAGTCATCGATGGCCTCAATACTCTTGTCAGGGGCCAGAAGCTGCCAATCTTCTCAGGGTCTGGTCTCCCACACAATCGAATAGCGGCACAGATAGTTCGCCAAGCGAAGATTCCTGGTGAGGAGAGCGATTTTGCCATAGTATTTGCTGCCATGGGCATAACGGCTACCGAGGCACAGTACTTCATCAAGTCCTTCGAGGAAACCGGTGCGCTGGAACATACTGCACTGTTTCTCAATCTCGCAAATGATCCTGCAATCGAACGAATAATCACGCCGAGAGCGGCTCTCACAGCCGCTGAGTATTTGGCCTACACAGCAGACATGCATGTTCTCGTAATTCTCACCGACATGACGAATTACGCAGAAGCGTTGCGTGAGATTAGCGCCGCGCGCTCAGAGGTCCCTGGCAGACGCGGGTACCCTGGCTATCTCTACACGGACTTGAGCATGATCTATGAACGCGCTGGCCGCATACATGGGCGCAAGGGCACAATCACCCAGATGCCAATCTTGTCCATGCCTCAGGACGATATGACCCATCCGATTCCCGACCTGTCTGGCTACATCACAGAGGGGCAGCTTCTCGTCAGCCGTGGCCTTCACAGACGTGGCATCTACCCTCCGATTGATCCCGGCCCGTCGCTCAGTCGGCTTATGAAAGAGGGAATTGGCGAGGGGATGACACGCTTTGATCACAAGGAGGTCCAAGCTCAGCTCTATTATGCCTATTCAGAGGGTCGAGACTTGCGTGATCTTGTCGCTGTCGTGGGCTCGGAGGCACTGACCGAACGCGACCAGAAGTACCTGAAGTTCGCTGACCGATTCGAGAAAGAGTTCATCAACCAAGGGGAACATGAGGACCGCACATTCGAGGAAACGTTGGACCTCGGGTGGAAGCTTCTCAGTGAGTTTCCTGAGCGGGAGCTCAAACGTTGTGACCCCTCCACCATAGCATGGGCACAGGAAAAGGGTGTATACGTTCCGCCCTGAAGTGGTCGGGCAACCAAGTCCGAGTACAGGTGAGGTGTTCATTACAGAATTATTCCATGGCTATAGCTGGCCAGAGCACGTTTGTATCCTATTGGCCGATGCCATGATGCAGATAGTGATCCCTCTCCTTCTTGGTGCCGAAGCTTCTCAGACCCTGTGTCTTAAGCTGTTTCTTGATGGCTGTTGCCTCGGACTTGCTGATCTCTCCCCGTCCGAGCATGTAGTCAACAATCTCTAGCGCCTGTGGCACTGTGTCACATCTGCGAATGTAATCTACGACATCTGGCATGTATGTTGTGTGCTCCCCAGGTGGGCTCGATTCATCCTTCATGTCGTAACGGACTCCGGATACTCTGTATGTCTGGGTGCGGCCCTCCGCCATCTCTCGTGCGAGGGCGGGGAATGCCTCCTCAAAGTCCTTCTTCTCCATTGAGGCACACCAGCTTGCTGAATGAAGCGTGTGATAGTGGCTTCCTCATGGCACTAGCTCAGGGTCCGCTTATAATCTATGCTCTGCTGGCTAGCACTTGCAGATGGTCTGCCTCTTGCTGTTACAACAATACGTCCCGAACTACGTAAGAAACTCCGTTCACTTGTAATTGGTACTCATACCTGAATGAATGACCATGGCAGTTCATCGCTCAATCGGTCACCGTCGTTTGCCACTGAGAAGAAGGGGACCCCTGACTCACGTTCCGCTCTTCTCCACCCACCCAGTCCACCGTAGCGCGCCGCAAGCCTGATCACCATCGCCATGTCTTTGTCACCCAGCGACAGTGCTGCCTGCACCCTCGCCAAGCGCGGATCCAAGCTCTCCATCTGGACCTGTGGGATTTCACGGATTCCTCTTTGTACGATTCTGAGGCGATGACGAATCTCCTCGATTGGCAGCTGAGGGTACCTCTCAAAGCGCGTGTGAGCCTTGGGCACGAATGGGTTCACACTGATTGTCATTCTAATGTGTGATATGTCATGTAGCCTTCCTACCAGTGTGGGTATCTCTCTCACATCATCATGTGTTTCACCGGGAAGGCCGATAATGAAGTATAATTTGACCGACTTGACCCCTGCCTCAGCGGCTATGCTTACAGCCTGTTCAATTGCATCATCATCAAGTCCCTTTCCAATCGCTCTCCTCAGCTCTTGAGAGCCAGTTTCGGGCGCTATTGTTAGTGTTCGCTGCCCGCTCTGCACTAGCATTCGTGCAAGTGACATGGTGACTGAGTCCGCTCGAAGGGACGGGACACTGAACTCGTGATTGCCGTTCACAATGAAGGCAGCCAGCTCCTCTAGTTGATCCATGTCCCCTAGTGATGAGCCAATCAGGGCCACCTTCGAAACAGGAGTTTCACGCAATCCCTTGGATACTATGCCTTGCAACGTTTGTAGTGACCTTGCACGGCGAGGCCTACATATATGTCCCACTAGGCAGAACTTGCATGAGTGGCCACACCCCCGTGTGACCTCCACCAGCAGAGCACGCCCAAAGACAGGCTCATGTCTGTCGCCCGGGGGGACATCAGGAACGACCTGCCTTGTCGGATGAAACACTTCGTCGAGGTTTCTCATGACTAGGCGCCTAATGGTGGAACGAGGCCTAGAGGGCACGTATACTCCCTCAAGTTCCGCCATGGTATCTATTGCATGATGCCTAGAGCTGCTCTCCATTACAACTTCTATCATATCGTGAATTACCCGATCACCCTCTCCTATCACAAATGCGTCCACGAACATCGCAAACGGCTCTGGGTTTGCACTGACTGCCGGGCCCCCTACTATCACTATGGGGTCGGTTTCAGTACGTTCGCGTGCCCAGACTGGCACTTCCCCCAGCTCGAGCATCTGAATCATATGTACTACATCGGTTTCGTAGGTCAGTGAGAACCCTACGATGTGATTCTCATGAAGTGGTCTTCTGCTCTCGATTGAGTGGGACGGTGATGGCACATCAAATCTGAAGTATCTCTCGCAGGACGTGTCTGGTCTTCTATTGAGTGATGAGTAGAAGAGATGCGTGGCCAGTCCCGTCATTCCAGCCCTATATGTCGAGGGATAACAGAGTCCAAACAGGACCTTGATGTGCCTAGTATCCTTTAGATAGACGTTCGCCTCTCGTGGAAAGTCTTGCAAGATGATGCACCGTCGCGTTGATCAGATGTCGACAAGTTTCTTCAGCTGCGTTGCTAGAAGAAGCTTGTGCGGAGGGATGTCCCTGTCCACGATCACTCCCACACCAGTCCTAGCACCTGTATGAATGACAACCCCCGGTGCAATCGAGGTCCCAATTCCTGTCTTCACATCGTCGCCAATTATGGCACCCAGCTTTCTTCTACCGGAACTAACGCGCTTTCTCTTCACTGTCACCTTTATGGGCTGATCATCATGCCGCAGATTCGCAGTAATGGTCCCGGCGCCGAAGTTTGAGTTGCGCCCGATGATTGAGTCACCAACGTACGAGAGATGTCCTACGTTTGTTCCTTCCATGATTATACTGTTCTTTATCTCAACAGCATTTCCTATCTTGACCTTCCTTACAAGTGCCGTATGGGGTCTGATGAAACAGTTTGGCCCCACTACACATTCTGGGCCAATGAACACGGGGCCGATGATGTATGCGCCACTTCTCACAATTGCGCCCCGCTCGACAATGACATTGCCCTTGAGGACTGCGCCCTCCTCCACCTCGCCCTCTATCCTCCTCACTGCACTATCAAGAACTAGCTTGTTTGCCTCAAGCAAATCCCACGGTCTTCCAACGTCAATCCACCACGAGGGCAACTCATAGAATCCGACTACCCCCCTCTTGATTAGAATCTTGATTGAGTCTGTAATCTCGTATTCGCCACGCGGAGATAGTTCTGTCTGCTCGATTGCATCCCACAGATCTGGTCCTGCCACGTATATTCCTGCATTCACAAGATTACTGGTTACCTCTCCGGGCTCGGGTTTCTCCACAATGTCAACGACTCTGTGGTCATCGACAACAACCACGCCGTAGGCCGAAGGGTCTTCCTTCCATATCACCGACAGTGTCAGTGACATACCGCTCTCTTGATGTGCCTTGATGAGTCCGGCAAAGGAGTCCGCTTGGACCATCAAGTCGCCATACATTATGAGGATCTCGTCGTTTCCGGCGAAGTTTCTTGCCAGAGCGGCTGCATGGGCGGTGCCTTTCCTCTCCGTCTGTGTGATGTATGATATTGTCATGGGCTCCCAATCATGAGCACCAATACTCTCGCGTAGCTCCTTCTCATGATACCCTGTGATCACTAGGACATCATCTATCCCCGCGTCCCGGAGCCCACGTAGCGTGTGAAATATGAGTGGCTCGCCGCCAACAGGTAGAAGATGCTTTGGCGTATTGGCGGAGAGAGGTAACATCCTCGTCGAATCGCCCGCGGCCAGTATTGCTGCCTTCATTGGTCTTCGCCGGTCTGTGCCTCCTCGTGTCGAATAAAGGTTTACCGTGAACGTCAAATCCATCACTTATCTAACGCGGTCAGACACCGCGTTACAATAATCCCGACGGCGATACATTAATATACTCCATCGTGTCTTCAATAGCTTGTATCGTGTGGCGGTGAACCATACTTCACCCTCTCACGATCCACAACACAAAGGAGATTCGATATAAGATGATGACCGATGCCGAGCTTCAGGAAGAGCTCAAGGACATGAAGCTGACCAAGAGCCAGATGATTGTTCTCGAGATTCTGCGAAGCAGTGGAAAGGATGGAGTTACTCCGAAGCAGCTACTTGACAAGGTGTCATTTGCCCCACGAACCGTGAGGTATGCTCTAAGGAAGCTGCTAAAGAAGAAGTTGATCAAGAGGGTTCCGTGTCTTCAGGATATGCGTCAATACATATACATACCCGCATGAGGAAGACTAATGGAAACCGTTGAACGCAGCCCTGTTGACACAAGGCCTTCTGGGAGCCACCATCACGATCATGTCGATGTAGTGCACTTCAGAAGTAGACTTCCCAAGGGCGCGTCCTGTATGGCTGGTGACAGTGGGATGGATTCTCTCAAAATTCTTACAGGTGAGGAGGCGATTGCGGCATTCAAGGCGCTTGCTGACGAGAACAGGAGACGAATTCTCCACGCTCTAAAGGCGCGAAGAATGTCCACTAGCGAGATTGCTGAGCTGTTGGCTCAGCAGAATCCTGACAAGGAGATCAAGATTCAGACAGTGAGATATCATCTGAAAGAGCTTGAGAGGAGCGGCCTCATCCAACAGGATGGCTACGAACCTGCGGGCAACGGTGACACACACATAATGAAGAAGCTCTGGCGAGCGACCGCAGAGAACATATTCATTGCTACAGAGCATCTTGCTGAAGTGCCCTCCCGTAGGGCAGCAGACATTGCAATGGCCTATGACATAGTACGCGTCATGAAACAGCTCGGATTTGCAATCCCCGAAGAGCCTGCTCTGGGGGATCTGGCAAAGAAGTATGTGGAATGGGACCGCTTGTGGCGGAAGGGTCGGCGTCATGCGGAGCAGGTTCTCCGTAACGTTCCCATAATTGACCCTGAAGTGTATGTTGCACTTCGTCGACTACTGAGCATCATACATTTGCACGAAGATGACTATGAGCGATACTGGCAAATCAGCCGCCAAGTCACGGACAGGATTCGAGAGGCCTACCGAAAAGGCGCTGGCAAGAACCCTGAGGTATACTAGACCTAGGGTTTCATTGCCTCGTTGATTTTGGATATCTCGTACGTAACAACCGTCGGATGGTACCCGCGATCTTTGGCCCAACGCCCTTTACTCGCTTCAGTTCTTTCTCTTCTGCCGTGAAAACTCTCTCAAGAGTACCAAACTCCTCCAGCAATGCGCGTGAGATCACGGTGTCAACACCTGGGAAACCTGAGAGTATGTATTCCAAAGTCTGAGCATCGCTCGCCTTTGACTCTGCAGTTCGCGTGCGGAGGGGCTTCTTCTCCTCTCTCTGCTCAATTACAGCAATTCTGTAGAGCATCTGCGCAGTTTCTTCGGCATTTCGTGTCCATAGAATGGGTACTTGTATGCGAATGGCAATAGAGGCCAGAGCACCAAATACAGCTGCAGGATTCACTGCACGGAGCCCCGTGATCTGTTCTCCCTCAATTATCAACACTGGCCGCCGGTATGCCGCACGAAGAGCACTGAGCTGTGAGAACAGTCTCCCATCAATGAGGGACTGGATGAAGTCACTGGCCTCCTTGCGTTCGATTGCCACCTCTTCGGAGGCGACATAGTCACCTATCTGCAACGTTTCCCCTGATATGTCTACATCAAGCCGCGCCAGTTCTCTTGCCACAGCTGTAGAGAGCTCCCGCGAGTCAACTATGAGTCTGACGCGTTGGTCTCTCCTCTTAGTTGTTGGGGGTGGTGACTCTGCAATGGTTCTCGTGTCTTCCTCGAAGTCGTCTAGGCTTGTCTGTGACACTCCAGCATCCTGAGCGGTGCCAAGATCCCGGAGTGTAGAAGGCATCCTCTTGAGTTTGCTCAATACGCTCCAGTGATAGTACTCGTCGTGAGTCCCACGTGCAACGAATATGACGACTCTTCCTGGCGTTCGTCTTCCCGTGCGGCCGCGACGTTGAATGTACGGAACCACGGACGGTACACAATCATAGAAGATGACCAGATTACACTCTGGGATGTCAAGGCCCTCCTCCCCCACCTGCGTGGCGACCAGTACGTTGAACTCATTGT
>CAZSTY010000009.1:0-13799 GCA_964609885.1 uncultured archaeon | reverse complement strand
CCTGTGCGTGGTGCCTTTGATTTCGTCTATGAGCACAAGCAGAACGACATGAGTGAGAAAGACTTGGGCAGTGCGATACTTGAGATTGCCAACGCACTGCACGAGGCGCTCAAGGGGTTCAAGGTCTGGTACAACCTCGATACACATCCCGCTGAGAGCGATGTCGACTATATTCCCCTTGAGGATATCGACGCTGAACTTGAGGCAACTAGAAGAGAACTCACAGAGCTTGAGAGTGAGATTGAGCAATAGCCTGTTTCTGAAGGCTAGGTGGGCTAGGGGGATCGCTGAGAATCCCCCTTAGCCCAGAAGGAGGGTGAAAATAGGTGAGTGTCTAGTCCGAGGTCACCTCGGGTTCGCGGCGCTCGTATTCGCCCTCGCCGCGGACTGTCACATTGAGTTTCTTCTTGTCGCCGGGGTTCATCCGTGGCCATACCCATGTCATGGTCGTGCCATCCTCAACGCTATCGAGTCGCGGCGCATCATCGCTCGGCTCGATGGACACATACTCGAACCCTGACGGAATCCAGTCGACCACTGTGACGTTCTCTACTGTGACCTCTCCGCGATTCTCGACGACCAGCATCACGACGTACTCGCCCGGCTCGGAGCCACGATTGATGGCCTTCTTGGCTGAGATGCGGCGCTTCTTGTACACGATCCCAAGCTTGTGACCGTCCTCGGGGCTGGCGACATCGATGACGGTTCCGGCCGGATGAATGTTGGCCTCGCAACGAATCGGGCTGGGATACTCCTTCTCGGGACGACTCTTCCAGGCCATTATCGCGTAGTTGATCTTGATGCTCTGTCCCGGGTGGAGTTCGCCGACACCGTCCTTGAGGTTCGTGAACTTGAATGTAAGAGTGTGCGGGACCTCCGGGTTCTGATCATCGGGCTCGATTGTAAACTCGTAGTCACCTGTGTATTCCTCACCTGCAATCCAGACGGTGATATGCTCCTTCTTGGGAGGCATCACATCATCGGGAAGGTGGTCTATGATTGTGACCTCGTTGAGTCTGGCCGTGCCTGCGTTCTTGACTTCGATCGTGACCTCTACTGGAGTCTTGTCAAAGCTGTTGACCTCGGGCGGGTCAAACTCCTTGGAGTACTCTATCTTGTAGACCGGAATGCTCTGGGGGACCTTCTCGACAGTACCCAGCACCCGCTTGGTCACGATACGAGTGGGAGTGTAAACCACCTCATGGGTGACCTTTGGTGGAGTCTTGCTGTCCACCTCGAAACTGGCACTCCATGACTCTCCTGGTTTCAACTCCACGGCTGGGCTCTCGTCAATCATCTTGATCCTCTCACCGCTCTCCTCCGGCGTAAGATAGACCTCTGCCTTGTCAATGCGAACGACGAGATCACTCTCATTACTGCATTCCAGAGTGCACTCCCAGTGGTTAGGCTCTGTTTCTGCAGTGTCAACGCCAGTCAAGAACTCGGTCAGGGCTGTCAGGTCTGGGTCAAGGGTCGACCTCTGTTGCCCCTCCGCACGGTACGTCACAGTGAGCTCACCGCCGTTGACGACCTCGATGTCCTCGACAGTCGCCGTGGCTGTGATGACAATCTTGCTCTCCTCGTGAGGATAGATCACAAAGTCCTTCCAGACGACCTGTTTGGTTCCCTCATCAAACTCAGCGGTTCCTGACTGTACCGACTCGATAGCGACATCGGTCAGTTGGGGTGGAATGGTCTTGTTGAGTATGATGTTATCAATCTCGCCGTCTGTTTCGTTCTTGAGCCTGATAGTGATTCTGACGGGGTTGTCCTTTCCATGGGCGTATGCCCAGTGTGGCTCCTCAGAGTCTACGCTGCGGCATGTGTCGAAAGTTTCCTCCACGGTCAGGAGCGGAGCATCGATGTCAATTGTATATTCATGGCTCCACTCACCGCCAGCCTCAATCTCGCCTGCGTTGAGCGTTTCATCTTCAATGTTTGTTCTCTCACGGGAGTCGGCAAGAAGTACTCTGACATTCCATATCCGGCAACGGTCTGAGATGTTCTTCACACTGAGGACACCGCTGGCCTGAGCGCTCAGCTGCTCGCTCAACTCTCCAATGGTTGTCTTCTCGGTTTCCTCAAGATCTATGACAACTCTCTTTTCTTCACTCAATTCACGCTCACCCACCTATTATTGTGTCACCCTCCGGGTGTTTTCTGACCCATCAGGCACCACTCCGGACTCAGGATACGCTGAATCTGAACTCATATCCTGCCGCCCACTCTGCTGTCACGGTCTGTCCAGGTTCCATGACGAGGGGCGTGCACCCTTGGGCAAACTGGTCCACATATTTCTTGAACTTGACAGTCTGCTCATCAGATTTCCATCGCATGGCTATCCCGAGTTTCGCCTGTGAGTCTATACACAGACTCACAGCATCCTTGACGGCGAATACTTCGTCACCGCCTATCGGTACTATGAGGACGTCAGTCTCGAATTGGCCGAACGGCCCTCTGATCACCGTGTCGCCCACATATGCGACCCGCATCTTTCCCATCTCGATATATAGCCCGAGATTGTCTATCCTCTCCCCGGTGTCGGGGTCACGCCTACTGAGCGGATGCGCTGTGACCCTCAGTCCGGGGATCTCATAGGGCTTGTCGGGCTCGAGGACGTGAAGCAACCATGGCTTGCCTCCCTGTTCCTTGACCTTTTCGATGGTTTCTATGTTGCCCAGTATCCATGCGCGTGAGTTCTCCGCGATGGTTGTGGCATTACCCACGGCGTCATCCATGCGGTTTGTGATGATTATCACTCGGACCTCAACGTCATCGGGAACAGTGGGCGAACCATCCCAGATACCGGGATTCAGCAGAACTGAGGTCTCCTCGGACTCTAGGAGAAACGACGTGTGCCCAAAGTACGTGATGTTCAGCAATTAATCACACCCTTCATCCGGATTTGGTTCCCTCTGAGCCAGAAATACTTGCGTTATGTTCTCGTGGCCCTCATGGCTTAAAAGACAATTGGAGATGAACCAGTGCCTCTGTTCAAGAGCGCGGTTCTGGTAGCTCGCCTCTCACGAGTGACAAGCTTTTATCTTCTGGGAGGAATGACTTCGTTGGGGGCAGCCCAACTGCATGAGGCCATCCCCAACGCAGCGAGAGGGCGCAAATGATTGAGCGAATATTGTCAAAGGACTTCCGAAAGACGCTGCTCGCCACATTCACTGATGTATATGCCCACCACAAACGCGAAGAGGTTGAATCGTTCAAACAGGACGAGGAGCGCATCAAGAAGGCCCTTCTCGCTAAGGTGGAGCCGCACCCTCTCGATCAGCCCCTCGACGAAGACTACCTCGTCGCCGCAGTTGACGGCTCCGGCAGCGCCGAGTTTGCCACAATCAACGATGTGCGGGTTCACCTCTTGACATCGGCCACGGTGGTCTTGAACACTGGCACACATGACGGAAACCTGTTTCACGAGGTGGATCACGCGCTGCTCAAGAGCGTATACAATGCGGAGCAACCGCTGATTGACTTTCACTGGCACACAGGCGTGCGAGAGGATGCGCGCGCCAAGATGGCCGAGACTGCGGAGCACTTCTATCCTGTGGAAACCATCGAAGAAATAGTGCTGCCGTTTTTCAGAGATATTCTCAAAGAATCAAGTTTCAAGTCTCTTGACGATCTACGTGACACATCCTACGCTCCGTACGTCGATGACCTCTCGGACATGAAGACACTAATCTCGCGCGCTCAGGCCATGACAAACGCAGCGATTCATGACGAGCTCCGCAAGATATTCGAGTACTCCGCAGCACGAAGGCTGATTGATAGCGACCTTGCTCCCAAGTACCTTCTGCTTGATGGGGCTCTCTCCGTGTTCTTGCACGCTGGACGAAAATATCCCTCCCTGCCGAGCGGCTTCATGCTACGGGAGCTGCTTGAGGCAGCACGCAAGAAGGGGGTGATAGTGTGCGCAGTGAGCAAGAATCACACGGTCCCCTTTGCATATCAGATTGCGGACATCGCCCGCAAGAAGTTCGAAACCCCGGCGAAATGGTTCTGCCTCTTGCCGTCCGACGAAGACCCCGACGGAGGTCTTCACATTTACGAGAAACGAACGTACATTCCGCCAATTCTCGCTGTTCCATACCTATTCAGCTTCTCACAGGACAATCGTCCGTCACGAATCGACTTCGACCGGATTTGGTGGCTGGAGAACATCTTTGTGCCCGACCACCCCGACAAGACACGAGAGAACGAACTGGCACTGTTCAGGGACCTTGATCTTATGTCCCGTGACGCTCGTTGGTATGGCTATCCTGTGGCCCTCGGCCTTGCACATGAGCGATGCGTACTGAGGAGGGACGACCTTCGTATAGCTAGAGAGATTGGGCGCGTCGTACAGCGAGAGGCGCATCTTGACTTTGGGGACATCGGCCCACTGCGTGAGGACTACAATCTATGAGGTGAAGCATATTGGTTATCGACAGGAAGCAACTCGGCGAGCCGTTCGGAATCGTGAGCAATGGCAACCAGACTGTGCTTGAGATAATGGGCGACAATCGTGACATCTGCGTAGGCGAGGTGTTCATGATATACTCTGAGCGGGAGAAACACAAACGAATCTTCTTCTTCCGGGTTCTTGAGCTGCAGAACTACATTCGTTTGGTCGAAGATATGCCTCGGGTCGCTGGTACGATGATTGTGGAGGGCGACGCCTATCTGGCTGGGATTGAGAGAAACATGCTCCTGTCAGTGGGTGGACGGCTGCTTGGCTACGCGGAGCGCGACTTGGAGTCAGGCGAATGGGTCTTCAAGTCGCCTCGTCGAGTGCCTGACCACCTTGCTGCAGTCTATCGCCCAATCCCGGGTATATCTGATGAGATCGTGGCGGAGCTTTTGGGCCCTCAGGTCGGCGGTGACATATTTGTTGGCGACTTACAGGTGGGAGAGGCAACACTTGACGTTCCTGTGAGTATTCCGGCCAAGTTCCTTCCGATGCATGTGGGAATCTTTGGTTCCACGGGCGCGGGGAAGAGCAATCTGATGATGGTCCTCATCAAGTCCATCCTCGATAACAATATGGACGTACTGAGGGGTGTTCGGGAGGGCCACACAGTGTCGGCGTTCTGCATCGACCCGCACGATGAGTTTGCAAAAGGCATTGACCGCTATGGAATTCAGAGCATCGTGGAGGCCATGGACCCCGCCACGCGCTCTCAGGTGATTGGCGACTTCTACTATCTGACCACTCACAAACAGGCAACTCCGCGCGAGATCAAGAGATATGCCAAGGAGATTCGCATCCTTTGGTCTGAGATTCAGCCACGTGACCTCTACTCCATAATGGACTTTACACCTCAGATGGCCGCTTTCATCGACGCGATATACTCGCAGAAACGCGAGGAATGGATTGCCACAATCTTGGAGATGGATGAGGAGAATGCGGGAGGGGTTCCTGCGGGCACACTCCGAGCTGTGCAACGCAGGCTGCGGTTTGTGGAGCGTTCACCAATCTTTCAAAAGACTGGGGTTTCTGTTCTGCCCCTCATCTTCGAGGCCATGGAGACCGGCCGGGTCTTGGTTGTCAATACCAGTCTGATGAGTGACATGGAGCAGTTCTTGCTGACCACAATTGTGACGAGAACTCTGTCTGACCTCAGACGTGCTGTGAAGAGCAGCGGAACACTGGCCGACTTTGACCGTCAGGCGCAACTCAGACTTCCCGCAGGTTTCTTCAGGCGCATTGTTCAGAAGGCCCGTGCGTTCTATGGCATTGGCTCGGGCGATGACGCTCCAGTGCGAGATCCTCGAGACCTCCCGGTGCTCCTCATCACCGTGGAGGAGGCCCCATCTATTCTCAATCCCGAGTTGATGAAGGGGCAATCCGTGTTCAAGGACATCTCCCGCCAGGGCAGGAAGTTCAACATCGGTCTGTTGGTCGTCAGCCAGCAAGTCAGTGTTCTCGACAATGTCATCCTCAGCCAGATGAACACCGAGATCAACCTGCGTCTCGGGAACGAGCGTGAGATTCAAGCGTGCATTGAGAACGCAAGTGTTAACATATCTGGGTTCGATGATGAGTTCCGGGTCATGGGTCGCGGCGAGGGAATAGTGACAGCGTCATATCGTGAACTTCCGCTTCCTGTTCGCGTACCCCTCTTCGATCACGTCTTCGAGCGCGACCGCCACCGATATAGGCAGAGCTCTGGTAGGCCGACCCGGAAACATGTCATCTGAGGTGCGCTGATGGAGGCTCGTATCGCTCATATCTCCGACACCCATCTGGGTTTCTCCCCACGCGAGGGCGTCAAGCAGAACGTATGGGGCGAGGAGATGCGGTCCCGCCTCCTAGAGAATGACTTCTATGAGCGATTTGCAGAGGTGTTCGACCGCATCGCAGCTCTTGACCCACCAGTCGATCTGGTGGTGCACTCGGGTGACCTCTATGACTCCCCATGGGACAAGAATCCCTCACAGCCTCCTGTGGTGGCACAGGAGACCGCGATAGCAGTGCTGCAGAAATTCACTGCGCGAACGGGAGTTCCCGTCCTGATTATTGAGGGGAATCACGGGCTCTATCGAACCCGGGATGTTAGCCTGCTAGACCTGCTGCGCATCTCAGTGCCAAACGTGCATGTGGCCACACAGGTGGACCTCAAGCGTGCCTTTTCCGAGGGCAAGCCACTGAAGTTCTCGTTTGACAAACTGGATGTGTTCTGTTTTCCGTTCATTGAGAGAGCGGTTCTGGAGTCCGCAGATCTCATGCAGAAGTTCAATGAGTGGATATCGGAGGTTCAGAAACCAAGCCGCAAACGAATCTCGGTAGCTGTGTCACACGGAATGGAACTCGATAGGTCTCTCTACACTGAGATCTTTACCCATCATTATGACTACGTGGCACTGGGTCATGACCACAGACAGCGCAAGCTCTACGACAATGCTTGGTACGCAGGCTCTCCTGAGCGCTGGAGATTTGACGAGGCAGGCCTAGACAAGGGCTTCTTGGTTGTGACATTGCATCGTGGTGAAACACCAAACGTAGAGCGTCATCTCTTGGAGTTTCGTCGCCCGGTCTTCAACGAGCGTATCAAGGTCAAGTCTGAAGACACTCCACAGTCTGTGGCGGAGCGTGTGAGGGCATGGTTTGAGAAAAGGGGCCTCCGTGCCAGCTGGGACCCTGATACAGCTGCGCGGGTGAGGCTACGATTTGAGGGGGCGACACGTACACTCGGCAGCATTGAGCTTGCAGCAGAACTTGACGCGCTTCGTTCCGAGATTCTCCGAGAGGGTTCGGAATACAACGTTGCTCAGTTCGTGTGGGCTGTGAAGGTCAAGGAGAGAGAATACGATGCCCCTGCCTACAGTGATATCGAGTCCGAGTACCTGATTGAGAATCCCGAGCAGGACTTCCGTGAGTATCTTGGAACCCTTGAGGTCGACCCTCGATACGACCCCGAGTTGCTGACGAAGATCGCAGTACGTGCGCTAGAGTTTGCGGTGTCTGGGACCGAAGAGCATCTGACGATTGACACTTTGGAGGAGGATGAGCCTTGAAGATAGTACGTTTGGAACTCACTAACTTCAAACCCTTCAAGCGCCTCAAGCTTCCTCCAGAGGGTGATCTCCCAGACGGACTGATTCTCATTAGGGGACCCAACTCGACCGGCAAGTCTTCGATATTCGAGGCAATCTTATGGGCGCTGTGGGGAGCGAACGCTGTCGCGCTCAAGAATGAGGATCTCATCAACACAAACTCTACCTTCTGTAAAGTAGTGCTCGAGTTCGCAGTGGCCGGCACGACATACAAGATTGAGCGCTCCTACGACCCGGCCAACCAGACGAGGGTGATTCTCTACCGTCTTGTTGACAATCACTGGCGACGAATTGCTGACAAAACTCGTACGGTTGCGAGAGAGATAGAACAGATTCTGAATCTGCAACTTGATCAGGCTCTAAACACACTCTTGGTCCGCCAAGGCGAGGTCGCACGCATAGCGCTCGCGCCACCGAGCGAGCTTCGAGAACTTCTAGAGAGAGTCTACAACATCAAGATCTTGGAAGACATGAGTCGCCATTTAGGAAATCTTGAGGATGACCTCAGTATTCGTATCAAGACGCTCCGCGATGAGTACACGCGACCGGAGGTCCTAGAAGAACAACTTGCCCAGACCCAAGCACGTGTCACAGAGCTGGAGGCAGAGGCGTCGGAGAAGCAGGAGGAGCTGAAGGCCCGCAGGGAGGCCCTCGACAGGTTGCCTGACCCTGTACTCATCGATCAGCTTGACAGACTATTGCAACGAATCTCCGACATTGAGCGGGACATCGAGAGGATCAAGAGAGAGAAGGAGCGCGACCTGAAAGAGGCAGGCTTGCCGGTGAGTGCCTCAGAGGCCATCGCCAAGAGGCAGAGAGTGTTGCGCAAACAGGTTGAGCGCATTGACAAGGAGATATCTGCTCTCACGACACAAATCGCAGAGATAGACCAAGAGATTGGTGCGATAGGAGGCCGCGAGAAGGACCTACGAAAGAAGATCCAAGCTCTCAGGGCTGTGAGTGCCGACAGCGAGGGGGTGGCACGTTGTCCAACCTGCTCAAAACCTCTCACGGCTGAGGAACGTGACTCCATAGTTGCCGAATACGAGAGTGAGATCGAGTCCGGGAAACAACGACTGTCAGAGATCACTAAGCAACGCAAGTCTGCTGAGTCCAGAATTCACGAACTCCGCGATCGACTATCTCAGACGGAGTCTGCTCTGCAGGCCGTCAATAGGGCGGCATCTCGTGACAATGAACTCCAGCAGGTCATGGAGTCCCTGGAGTCTGCGAAATCGGGCCTCGAGAGCACACTTCACGAGGCTGGCGTCAAAGACATTGCATCTCTCCTTGAGACCTACGGGGCGAAGGAGCTGTCAGGACTCAAGACTCGCCGTGGTGTTCTCAAGGAGCAGATCAGGGCTCTTGAGAACAGACTGGCACAGATTGACCGTGAGATTGGGAGGGCCCGTGCCGAGATTGCGGCCGTAGAAAAGCGCATTGAGAAGATGCGTCAGACTGGCGCAGAGATTCAAGAGATGGAGTCTATTCGGGACCACACGAAATACGTCAGATTGAATCTAGTGAGGGGCTTCGTGGCTGATTGGGTATTCCAGAAACGTCTCATTGGCATAATCCGTACGGCAACGAAACAATATGTCACAGAGTTCACGAACGGACAATACACACAGATTGACCTCATTCCCACACCCCCACGAGGCCGTTCGGGTCCGGGATTGGCGCTCAGCATTCGTGATGAGCGGGACAACGTAACCAAGACGAAAGAGAAGATCAGCTTCGGGGATCGCACAGCCATCAGTCTTGCACTACGTCTTGGAATTAGCAGGACAATGAGCTCGATCAGGCCCCTGAAGGACAGTCCCGCTCTCTCCCCACGAGTGCGATGTGTGCTGCTGGACGAGCCGCTCGGTGGTCTTGATCGGCAGAGGCGCCTCTCGGTCGTTGCTAATCTGGTCAATGACAAGAGTTTCCAGCAGATTCTTCTGATCACACACACCGACATCCAGAGCTGGCAGGGCGTGCCAGTCATTGATGTTCAGAAGACCGACGGAGGCAGCACCGCGGTCCTCAGGCTCTCGGATGAATCATGACTCGCCGTGTCGCTGTTGGACAAGTATAAGAGTCGGGTCCAACAGTTGAAGACCATGTTTCCCCGGGTTGTGGGAAGGAGAATCGCACGTTTCCTCATGGAGTACTGGTTGCTATTCGTAGTATTAGCCCTTGGACTGTACGTCTGGGTGGAGGTATTCAGGGCTGCCCTGACCGACTATCTGGACTCATCGGTCTGGGTTTCGCGGATGGTGTGGTTAGGCAAGGGTGAGTTCCAGTTATTCGGGTACACGGTGCAGTACCAGCTCGAGGGCTATTCTGACTACTCATTCTACTATGTTCACTGGGGAAACAACATGCTCAATGGAATCCCCCCGTATTGCGAGGACTTCGGTCACATAGAGCTCGAAGGCGTGACGAACAACAACGGACTCTACATATTCCCTCCACTCTATGCATTGCTCTACGCCGCAGGGATTGCCCTCAATCTTGACGGGTATTGGGGCATCGGACTTCTTCTTGCAGCATTCGGCTACCTGACGGCCCTGCCGACCTATGGGATTGCAAAGGAGCTGTCAGGTAATCGTCATGTGGGTGAGGCCGCGGCTCTCACGTACCTACTCAATCCGAACGTGCTGTACCACATCGACTTTGCGTGGCTAAACCCCTCACCATTCATATTCTTCTTCTTTCTCGGGTTCTACTTCTTGGTAAAGAACCACAGGCACCTTGGTACGGTTTCAATTGTAGTTGCAGCCCTCTTCAAGCAGACTGCATGGTTCTTGGGCCTCCCGCTTGTCGTGTATCTGCTGATTCGTCCCAGACCAATACATTCGGGCGATGCCCAAGACGCTCAGGACGAAGAGATTGGAAAGGAACCGGAAACACAGAATGCATCTCAGAAGGTCATTGTCCTCCTCCGCCGAATCTCCTCGTATTTTAATCTGCGCGGCTTCGCACAGAGCACGCTCCTTGTTCTGATAATTGTGGGCATTGTGATGGCGCCGTTCATCATTGCACAGGGTGAGAATGTTCTCCTCTACATGAGCTTGGCAGCAGGAGGCTTCCCGCTGGAGTCGTTCACCGATCCACCGGGCTACGGAATGCCCATCCGACTTCAGGTGCTCCCCGTGATGGCAGGAATGCCAGAGCTGGCCGAAGCGCTTGATACACTCGTATATGACAAGTTTCTCTTGACGCTTGGTGTGGTGTTATTCTTAGGACTGATGGTTGTAGAGCCCCGACCTGCTGATCACCCACGAAGGTATATGCGGCGGCTCTTGTACCTCACACTCTTGTTGATGCTCTGGGTCCACCTTACAGGACCGCGCGGTGTGTTCAAGTACTACTTTACTCTGTTTGCGCCGTTCTTCTCCATACTATCTTCAACGAAGATGGTGACGAGCGAGGAGGAGGCCGTGGGATTCTCGGTTTCCATGCTGTGGCTACCAATCGCTCTCAGTCTACTGATCTTGCTGCCAGACCGGAACGTGTACCTGGCGGGCGTCATCATAATCTTTGTTGGATACGTTGCGGCAGACGCAGTGGGTGCATTCTGGAATGTGTTGACCGCCCCGCTGAGGTGGCTCGGGCGTGCAATGACAACTGGGCTTAAACCCCTGAGGCAGCGCGTTGCCGCTTGGTGGCGGGGTGTCAGGCCTCATCACAATCTGACTCTTAACAACGGCCCCACCGAGTCTTCGGAGGCACCAAGTGAATGACGCGGTCCCTAATCTCTCGCAGCAGGATTGTCGAGCTAGTTGAGCCACACCTGCTCTTGATTGTGACACTCATTGGAGGGTTGGTCTTCTGGGCCCTTGTGTTCCAACACGCAACGACAACGTTTGCCGGCGAGCGGCCACTGCGGGCAACGTGGACAGGTGGTGGAGACCTTTCGTTCTTGGGCCTGCCCTTCACCTATGACTGGGAGGGCTGGGCCGACTATGATTATTACTACATCTCATGGGCAGACCAGTTTCTAAATGGCGTGACGCCATATACAGCCGAGTTTGACGCGATAGAAGTTCAGGGTGAGATCTACAACACGCCCTTCTTCCTGCCGCCTCTCTACCTCTATCTCTGTGCCGTAGGAAGACTGTTGCCGATTCAGCCGTACGGAATCGCATTGTTAATTGTGGCATTCGGATACCTGACAGCGATTCCCCTCTACGGAATTGTGCGGTACCTGTCAGATGATGAGCTGACCGCAGTCGTTGCAGCCCTCACCTATCTGTTCAACCCAATCGTACTATATCACACCCTCTTCAACTGGTTGAACCCTGCTCCCTTCACATTCTTTGCAGTCCTAGGATTCTATCTGCTGATGAAGAACCATAGGTACGCCGGGACATTATCGTTCGTTACCGCCTTCTTCTTTAAACAGATGGCAGTGTTCTTTGCGCTGCCGCTGATTGCATACTTGGTAAAGCGACCCCCGTTCAGTCATAGTGACACGTCCGAATCTGCGGAGGATGATGGCGATGCCGAAGAACGGCGGCGTCCGCCAAGTGATGATCTTGATCTGAAGAGCTTTGCAAAGGTCACAGCAGTCATTCTCGTGTATGCAGCTCTGTTGTCAATCCCATACATCTTTGACCCATACAACTATCTCTTCAGAATCTTCGTGCGACCTGGTATCACCCATCTTGAGGACCTCACAACTGTTCCACCCCGCTACGTCCCTGTGACTATTGTCGTCCCGCTCATTGTCGTCGGGGCACCAACGTGGCTTCTAGAGACGGTGGACCTTCTCACGTATACGTCAATCCTGTTGATCATAGGGATCATGCCACCAATGGCGATGATGTTGTACGAAGTGAAGGACGACGCTCATCTGCGCAGGTACTGGCGCCGTATTCTCCTCTACACCTTGATCATGCTTCTACTTGCTCACGCGTTGTCACCGCGAGGCATCTACAAGTACTACTGCGTTACATTGGTTCCCTTCATTATCGTTCTCAGTGTTTCGCGGATGTGTGGTTCGGATGACAAATCGGTTGAGATGACCCCCCTCATGTTGATAACACCGTTCGTGTGGTCCGTCGCCGTCTTGTTTCTCCCACGCGAGTCGCTTCCCGTGCTCCTACTGTTGACTGCCGCGACATACGCTCTACATCATAAGGTTGGCAACATGTTCCCTGCACTTGGTCGACCATTAGCTCTGCTCAGAAGAACAGTTTCTCGTGACGGGAAGAAGCCGACATTGCCAGCCGCGTTGGTCACTCGGTCGTCAACGCCTCTAGTTCCTTCTTCTTCTTCTTGAGCCTCTTCCCGAGGCTCTTGATGCGATCGTCGAGTTTCTTCGTCTGTTCCTCGTAGGTTTCTTGAGGCATCGTACCAGAGGCGTACCTCTGTTCGATATGTTCTCGCAGCTGCTTCACAGACTCAATCTCTTTCTCAATCGCGAGGATGTCTGACTTGATCTGCTCTGCCTTGCTCTCCTCCTTTGTCCTGAACTGTTTCGTGGGTATCATCATGCCAAGTTGTTGTTGAGTCTTCTCGGCGAAGGTCTGGAACTGTTCTCTGAGGCTCTCAATGTTGGAATCCACGCCATCGACTCTCTCAGCGATGGTCTTCAGCTCCTTACTTAGATCGAGAACGGTGTCGACCAGTTTCTTGAGAGTGTTTTCTATGTCCGTGAGCATTCGCAGATCTTGAACTCCAGTGGTCTGTTCGGTGCCACGTGAAATAGTAGGCCTGGTCACCTCACTAGGTTTCACAAGAGTTTCAGTGCCAACCAGCCACCGGAAGGCGTTCAGCGCGAACGTGCGATTGCCATCGTTCTTGAGGCCACCGCTCCGAAATATCTCGTAGCTACCCACACAAATGACTCGCCCCTTGCCGTACTCGGCAACAGCGATGATGGGCTGACTTGCAGGGTCTGCGACTGCTGATGTGTGAGCAACGGCAACCGCCTTGTCTGAAACTCGAAGAGTGCAAGCGGCGGGAATGATCAGCTCACTCACGCCGTCTGTCGTGGGATGCTGGACGATGTCTCTTATTATCGGCATCGTGGGCATCCCTGCGTTGTTCCGTTCGTCCTTGACCGCAGTATTCTCGAAGACTACTCCGAAGTCCTTGGACAGCTGGCTCAGGTTGTTCATCAGACCACGGTCCCCTCCTGAGAGCGAGAGAAGCATAAGTCCGCCTCCTTCCTTGACATATCGCTTCAGCGTGTCAATCTCCGGAGGCCTGAGCTTTGAGCTGTTTGGACATCCGAACACCATTATGTCGGCGTCCTT
>CAZSTY010000008.1:0-13914 GCA_964609885.1 uncultured archaeon | reverse complement strand
GTCCGGAATACGATCCCGGACAAGTTTCTCTCGCCTCACGGCCCACACCAGTCGCCGTTCAGTGAAGAACATGGGCGACCTCAATCTGAGGACGCGCAGTTTCGATGAACTGATTGACTGCAGTGCGAAGATCGTCTGGCAAGACATCAGTCCACGGTTCGGGCGCGCCTCGAGTGAAACCGTACTTCATACTCCCAAATGGGAGGTATCTGACACTCATGTCTTTGCCAATGGATACCGTGCCAATCCACTGACCGTCCTTAATGACCTCGTATAACGGCCAATACGGCAGCAGATCATCAGGAACAACCGCACTCCAATAGAAACTCATGCCATTGAATTGCCCGGGCTGACCGAGGCCGACTGTGTACGTATCCATCGTGGCCTTTGCAGACACCAGTTCGTATAGTATTCCAATCCGACAGTTCAGACACTGGTTGAACTCAAGACCGTCCCCATTGGGTGCCACATAAGAGATCCCGTTCTTCTCCACATTGTCATCATTGCATAGTGGACAGAGGTTCATTCCCCATCTCACCTCAATGTGGTCCTTGAGCGTGGACTCCAGGAGGCGGGTTTTGGCCTCATCGAACGCCGCACGAACAGAATCTGGCCCCTCTGTATCAAGTCGCGAACGAATTACACGCCACACCTGCAACAGGTCCTGCCATAGGACCTGAAGAACGACATCGAATAGCTTGCCAAGGGGTTTCTCTTCGAGCGCACTCACCATCCATTCACCACACGCGTATAATCAGGCAGAAAGACGTCGAGGTGACAATTAAGTGTTGACCGAACACATCCTGCGGTGGCCAAATAGAACTAGCCTAAGCCTTTTAAGAGGGTGTATCGCTCGCAGAATCAAGTCCATAGGTGAGATAGGATGGATTGTCAAATTCACCAGTAGGTATTGCTCTTTGCCATGTCAGTCCTTTGTTTCACCTGCGACTGGAAGGAATCTACCCACTTATTGTCACCATCTCAACGAGTCTGATGAGAGGCCATTGTCATGAGTCCACTAGCAAAGAGATACGAGCCACAGGCAGTAGAACGAGAGATCCTTGAATTCTGGGAGAAGAATGACATCTATACCAAGACAATCAAGCTGAGGGAGAATGGGCCAAGATGGAACTTCTTGGAGGGGCCGCCCACAACAAACGGATTCATGCATGTCGGTCACGCACGCGGCAGAGCCATGAAGGACGCCCAGCTGCGGTACATGACAATGCGCGGCTACAATGTCTGGCGCCGTGGTGGGTGGGACATGCAGGGACTGCCCGTTGAGCTTGAGGTGGAGCGTAACGAGGGAATTGCCGAAAAGGGGCAGATTGAAGAAACAATAGGTCTCGACCAATTCGTACAGAAATGCAAAGACCTCGTGGACTTCTACCTTGACAGATGGGTGCGCGACTCTGTGAGGCTTGGACTATGGCTTGATTATCCATCGGCTTACCAGACGCGCCGCGACGACTACATCGAACACGTATGGTACTTCCTCAAACTGGCAAGCGAGAAGGGGCTTCTGGGAAGAGGCTACCGGGTCACACCCACGTGCCCTCGCTGTGTCACTGCACTGTCGGCTCATGAGGTTTCCCAGGGGTACAAGACGAAGGAAGATCCCTCGATCTACGTGAAGTTCAAGCTAGTTGACCGTGACAACGAGTACTTGGTGATATGGACGACGACTCCATTCACACTGATCTCTAATGAGATGGTGTCAGTACATCCAGACTATACCTACGTCAAGGTACGTACGGGCGACGAATACTGGTGGCTTGTTGAAGACCTCGTTGAAACCGTCATGTCGAAGGCAGGCGTGAGCGACTACGAGGAGGTGGAACGGGTCAAGGGTACTGACATGCTGGGCTGGAAATACGAACACCCGTTCAAGGATGAGGTGCCATGGCATCAGGAACACAGTGAGAAGTATATGCATGCCGTTGTCACCGGGAAACATGTGACAGTGGAGGACGGTACCGGCCTAGTACACACTGCACCGGGATTTGGCCCCGAGGACTTCGAGATGGGCAAGGAGTACGATGTTCCCGTCCTCTGCCCGGTCACAAACCGGGGAGTCTTCACTGATGAGGTGCCGATGTTCAAGGGGAGGTTTGTGTTCGACGTCAATGCTGACGTTCCACGCATGCTTGAGGAAAAGGGTCTTCTCGTACACGAGGAAACTATAGTCCACGAGTATCCTCACTGTTGGAGATGCGACACACCTCTGATCTACCTCGCCGACAACTCCCAGTGGTTCCTCAAGATGACCGGAGTCCGAGAGAAGCTGGTGGAAAAGAACAAGGACATAGACTGGACCCCGGAGTGGGCTGGCACTGGAAGGTTTGGCGACTGGCTCGCAAATGCAGACGACTGGTGCATATCCCGCTCTCGCGTCTGGGGGTCACCTCTTCCCGTATGGGTATGCCAAGGGTGTGGCCATGAGGTCGTCATAGGAACAAGAGATGAGCTGAGAGAGAAGGCCGTGGAGTTTCCAGAGGACTTTGAGATGCACAGGCCATGGGTCGACCGTGTGGTGCTCAAGTGCGAGAAGTGCGGCGGAGAGATGAAGAGAGAGCCGTTCGTGCTTGACTGTTGGCTCGACTCCGGAATGGCCCACACGGCCAGCGTCGACTATCTGAAGGATCCGAGCCTGTTTGAGGAACTGTTTCCGTATGACTACATAACCGAGGCAGTGGATCAGTCGAGGGGCTGGTTCTACAGCCTACTCTATACATCTGTAGTCATGCATGACAAGGCGCCATTCAAGGCCTGTGTGAGTCAGGGCCACGTACTCGACGAGGACGGCGGCAAGATGAGCAAGTCGAAGGGCAATGTCGTATGGGCCGCAGACGCCTTTGAACATCTAGGAGCTGATCCGTTCAGGATATACATGCTAAGCCGGTCGGCACCGTGGACACGCACCAACTATAGCCCAAAGGAGATAGAGCTGACGCGACGCAACCTCGACATTCTCTGGAATGTCGTCCTCTTTGCTGACACGTACATGAATCTTGACAAGTTCACCTACGACGAGAAGAGGATGCGCAGAAACCTCGACGAGGCAGACCTTGAGGACAAATGGCTCCTGTCACGAATCCAGAGCGTGGTCAAGAGATTCCATGAGGCGATGGGAGAGTACATGTATCATCATGCCAGTAGGACCCTTCTTGAGTTCATGAGCGAGGACCTGAGTAGGATATACCTGCCACTCGTCAAGAAGAGGGTCTGGTTGGAGAGCGAGAACCCGAGAAAGATCATGGCCTACGATGTCATGTACTATACACTTCAGACTCTTCTTCGATGCCTGAATGTTTTCACGCCATTCCTGTGCGAGAAGCTTCACGTTGACTTCCTGAAGAAGTACTCCAGCGATCTGCCCGAGTCAATAAACATGACCGCCATGCCAGATGTCGACGACAGTCTTCGCGACCCAGAGCTAGAGGCAACCTTTGATGTGCTGGAGGAACTCAGGAGTGCAGCAAGCCACGCACGCAACAAGAAGGGCGTCAAGCTGCGACATCCTGTGGCAAGGATCATGCTTGTTCCAGAGAATGACGATGTGGCCCAACGTGCTAGGAGTCTCAGAGGGATACTCCTGAACGACTTGAACACCAGAGAGTTCGAGGTTGTGGAGAGCGATGTGGCGGACCAATTCACAAGCCTCACTGTAAAGCCTAACTACAAGGCACTCGGCCCGAGGGTCAAGGGCAAGATGAAGGCACTTGTGGCAGAGCTTGGAAGGGTCGACGCGGTGAAACTCAGAGAACAGCTTGAGAGGGGCAAGGCAACGATTGAGGTGGAGGGCGAGGTCATAGAGCTACTGCCGGGCGACCTCGAGTTCGAGGAGTCACTTCCGGACCATCTCAGTTCTGCGGAGAGCAGAGTAGGACGGGTCTTTGTGGATGTGACACGAACCAGAGAGCTTGAGGCTGAGGGTCTCGTGAGGGATGTCATCCGGAGAGTTCAGGTCATGAGAAAGGAGCTGAACCTCAATGTCGAGCAGAACATAGACGTGACCATCAGATTCTCCGACGACGAGTCCCGTGAACTTGCAGAGATGTTCAGGGACTACCTCGCTTCCGAAACAAGAGCACGAGAACTCGGTCTGGTTGGCCCCAAGGCCAGACCAAAGTGGAAGGAGTTTGAGTATGTCAAGGAGTGGGAAATAGACGACCTCAAGATAAAGGTGGGAATGAAGCCGCTCTAGGAGCGGCCCCCACTCAACACTTGAATCAGGTGGTGGAAGAACTCCGCGGTCTTGCTGATGGAAGAGATTGAGACCCATTCATTCGGCCCGTGAAGGTTGTCACCCTCAACACCGAAGTCAAAGATACTGGCCCCCGTACCTGCGAAGTGGCGGGAGTCGGAGGCCCCGAATCCCTCTGTGAGCCGCACGGGAAGCCCCAGGTCCTTCAATGCCCTTCGTGCCGCTGTTATCAGTGATGAGTTGGGATCGTTGTCAACATAACCAGCACCCGCATGCACCTCCAACGACTCGAGGTCACTCCAGTCCTCGAGAAGGGCCATGATTGATTCACGAACGGATGTAGAGTCGTTCGTCATAGCTCTGATGTCGCAGTATAGAGTCCACATGTCGTCGCTTAGTGACAGGAGATTCGGACAAATCACTGTTCCCTTGTCAGAGGGACGCGTAGGAAAGGCCACTCTTGAGATGGGAAGAAGAAGACGGAATATCTGGGTGAGAGCCGTGTCGTACTCCAACTCCGATGTGGTATCGTCCGGCCAAATCACATCAAGCTCCACCCAGCCCGGGATGACATTCGACTTCACGAACTCGCCACGCATGGCCTCCACAACGACCTCAGGATGAAGGTCGAGGAACTTGGATGCTGCCAGCATGCAGTGCCTGTCGACTCCTGGGCGCAGGTACGCCGAGTGACGTGACTCGGATGCAAAGATGTCCGTTGTGAAACGGATAGTCTCTCTCCGCCCACGGATTGTGGAGGTTCTTCTCTTGGCTCGAATCAGGGTCGGGAGAATGTTTCGCCGACGGTAGATGACCTGCATATGGATGCCGTCAGCCACTATCACATAATCGGGGGCAAGACCGCGTTCTTCCAGCACTCTCCTGAGATGAGCGGCACCTTTCGCTCCCCCAACCTCCTCATCCCCTGTCGCGGCAATCATGACGGTACATTCAGGCTGTGATGAGGCGACCTTCTCAGCAAGAAGAAGTAGAGCAGCAACGTTGCCCTTGTCATCGCACGTACCGCGGCCATAGGCACGGTCGCCGTCAATACGCAGAGTGAACGGGTCTGAGATCCAGCCGTTGCCGGGGGGTACGACATCAAAGTGAGCCAGAAACAGAATCTTCGGGCCTTTGCCCTTGTGAATCGCAAGGGACGTGTATACCCCGTCGTTGTCTATCAACTCGGCATCGAGTCCAGCCTCGTTGAGAACGGAGTTGATATAGTCAGGGCATTCTCGTGTGGGTCGCTTGCCCTCAGAAACGTTGCTGACGGTGTCAATTGAGATGAGGCGCTCAAGAATCTGGAGAACATCAAGAGGCATTGTGATTCAGCAGGCGACTGGTCAATCCCTATGAAAAACGCTGCCATCTAGCTGCAAAAAGAAGACAGGAGGGGAGCGACGCTCACGGCGTCACTCACCGCACGGTTCTACTGTCGCTTGTAGATCCATCGAGCCCATGAGCTCAGGCTGGGCATCTCCTCGGGCATGCCCTTCCGCTTCCTAATCTCGAGAATCTTCTCCTCTTGGAGTGCGGCCGGCAGAGGCTCGAAGCCCCGGAACTCGTACCCGAAGAAGCTGCGACCAGCAGTTGCACTTCTGAACTCATCAGCAATGCCGATGGTCTCGGCCGTCGGGAGGGTTCCCTTCACCGTCACACTGTCACCCTCAGTCTCAATCGTCAGAATTTGACCTCGGTGTGCCGTCAGAACCCTTATGACAGCGCCCTGAGTGTCGGCGGGCGTCTTAATGTCAACGTTGAGGACTGGTTCAAACAGGGCGGGCTTTCCGGTCAGAAAGCTCATGTTGAGGCCAGCGCTCGTCATGGTCGCGACCTCGTTGTAGCCAGTGTGAGCGGGATCCGTGTGAACGGTCGCGTCAGTTATCACAGCCTTGACTCCCATGACAGGCTCATGGGCCAACGGACCAGCGTCGATGAACTCTCTGAATGTCGTCTGAACGTAGGACAGGATTCGGTCGAACCTCTGGACACCGGTCATTGCGTCTACGAGCATTGATGACTCGTAGATGTCAAGGATCTTTCTGGCCTCCTTGGCATCCCAGCCAGCCTCGTCGCGGAGAATCTGAGCCCTCTCGCGTGGGTTCTGGTCGGGTGTGATCTTCTTTCGTCGGATGAGCTCAATCGTCTTCTCGTCGAGTGGCTCAAGGTACATCTTGATACGGTTGTGTCCGTTGGGCGACTTGGTATGGAACTCCTCGCCGCGCTCCGTCATCTTCTCACGATAGACGATGATTGGTTCTGACACCTTGATCTTGACCTGTTCGTCGATTCGCTTGGTCAGAATCTCAATCTGGAGCGGGTCGATACCGTCGAGTCTGTACTCTCCAGACTCCTTGTCGTGGACGAACCGAGCCGTCGGGTCGGCCATAATCCACTTGGAAACGACCTCACCGAGCTTTGCAATGTCCTGCGGGTCGACTGGGCGTATACTGCGACTCACCACAGGCTCGCTCACATACTCAATCGCCTCGAAACCAGGCATGTCCGAGCCGGGCTCGACGAATGACTCACCCGATGGACACATGAAGCCGAAAACAGAGAACAGGTTCCCGGCAGGAATCTCGTCCATGTCCAGGATGTCTGTGATCTCTTGGACACCCAGTCGACGGACACGGGCATTCTGCCTCATTTTGACGAGACGAATCTCCTGACCGGACCTGAGCGTACCTGAGAACACACGCCCGATGAGAGTTGGGCGTTTGCTCTTCGGGTCGATGAATATCTTGGTGATCATGCCCAAGAGCGGACCATTCGGGTCACAGTTCAGTAGCGCCTGCCCGGCTGTGCTCTCAAGGTCTCCAGACCAGATGCGTGGAATCTTGAGCTTCTGAGCCTCCTTCGGGTTCGGAAGGTGCTTCACAATCATCTCAAGCAGAGCATCGTCGAGCGGTAGGTTCTCGCGCAACCACTTCTCGTCGCCCTCGTTGTACTTCTCGAAGACAACGTCTGGACGGATGCCCTTCTTCTTGAGCGTAGACATTGTGAACGCCCAACCCGTCTTGGCAGACCCTATTGCGACGCTGCCCTGCTCGAAGCTGACACGCCACTTCTTGCCAAGACCTGGTGGTGCCACCTTCATGATGAGCTCGTTGACCTTCGCAATGATGATGTCGATTCGCTCGTAGACCTTCTTGGGTGGGAGCTTGAGCTCGTTAATCAGGCGGTCCACCTTGTTGACAAACAGCACGGGCTTGCACGCCTCGCCACCAACCGCCAACCGGATGTTCGTCTCCGTCTGGGTCATCACACCCTCTAGGGCGTCCACCAAGATGACCACACCATCGCTGGCCCGGAGCGCACGAGAAACCTCACCCGTGAAGGAGAGATGACCCGGTGTGTCCGATAGCTGTACTAGGTACTCCTCGCCATCGACCTCGAAGTTGAGAAGGACCACCGAGGTGAAGATCGTGATACCTCGCTCCTGCTCCTCTTCGTCAGAGTCAGTGGCCAGCGCCTGACCAGCAGCAGCATCGCTCATTAGACCGGCCCTTCTGAGAAGGTAGTCGGTCGTGGTCGTCTTACCGTGGTCGATGTGAGCAGAAATCGAGATGATGCGCTTGTGCTCGTAATCATTTGACTTGATGAGTTTCCTAATTGCGTCGGGGTCCTTGATCTTGACCAATTGTTCATACCACCAACTGTACTGGACTGCGAGCTGACGAAGTAGTTCGGTTAAAAACCTAATGAATGGAGGCAGTATGGAACTACCTCTTATTGTGCCCAGTTTCGGGTGGTTGCAGCGGTTGCAACAGGCCGGAAGCGCGACCCCTCGACAAGGATGGCTCCTATCTCGTTGCCACCACTACCATTCGGTCTGACTTCGCGGTGTAGGGCATACGTGGCAGCTTGTTTGCGCCGAAGAACTCGACCCTGCTGAAACCGACATCCTCCAGCATGTCACGGATCTCGAGGGCAGTGTACATGCGAATGTCGTTGTTTGCCAGAGCATCCTCATTTGCGAGTACAATGCGGTCGGTTTCCGTATCAATGAACACTGCAGGTCGACCACGAAGCATTCCAGCTGGCGCATCTACCACATGAGGCTCAGTGAGGAGGTACCCGCCCTCAATCTTCGTCCATGTCTTCTGGAATCGTGGCAAATTGTACGGATTCATGAGGTCGAGAAGAAGACGACCTCCATCAAGCAGAGCATTGAAGGTGCCCTCGAGTACACGCCTATTCTCCTCATGGTCAAAGAAACCGAAACTGTGGCTTAGCATCACGGCGCCCTTGAATCTCTGGACGAAGTTGATCTCACGCATGTCGCCCCTGTAGAAGTTGATGTCCAGACCTTTTTCCTTAGCGCGTTCGGCGGCAACACGAATCAGGCTCTCGGCAATATCAAAGGCAGACACCTTGAGGCCTCGCTCGGCGAACAACAGACTGTGATCCCCGGCCCCGCAGGCGATGTCAAGAATCTCGTCACCCTCTTCCAAGCCGAGAGTTTCGATGCAGAAGTCAACGACCATTCGGTCATAATCGCGAATACCAGGTATGGAACGACGATGCTTTACCCGGAATACCACGGCCCAAAAGTCATCCCAGCCGCGTTCAACGATCTCCATTACGTCGGTTCACCTAGACTCATCTCTGTTACGCAGGATAAGAACATTGTCATGGACCGGAAAAGGAATGGAAGGGAGATGACCCGTATCCTGTTGATCTCCGCCGGGAGGGACGCAGACTCAGCAACAGGAAACTCCTTCAGATGAGCATACGATACGGGTCCATCTCTCCATTGAATAGTTTTGCATATCACCCTATAAATCCTCGCTTTTGTGGCTAAAAAGAGGGGTCTGACTGAAAATCGAATGGTACAATAGGTTGGAACTTGTCACATGTGGCAGGGCCGAGTCGCACTCTAGAATGGACAACTCAAACGATTCGGCGACACGGAAAACACTCTTCAGAATCGATCGTAGTGGCAATAGAAGAAGATGGTAGCCCCGCCAGGACTCGAACCTGGGTCAAGGGGGCCAGAACCCCTCATGCTGGACCGCTACACCACGGGGCTATGTGTTTCATGCATCCAGTTGAGCGAGAAAGAGCAGTCTGCTATCGATTAATTACCTTTTCGCTTCGCCGCGATGTGCGGTGCGAAGAGTTAAGTGTAGGGCACCGACTGGACGAGCACGAGTAAAGATGCCCCTATGGAGTGAACTAACACACAAACAGTTCATTGGTGCATCCAATAACACCGAGGTTGCTGTGCTCGTGACCGGCGCACTAGAGGCGCACGGGGAACATCTGCCACTGGGAACAGACACGATTCTCCCAGAATATCTTGCAAAGAGAGTGGCAGAACGGACGAAGGCGCTTGTCCTGCCGCCGATACCCGTGGGAAACAGCTGGATCTTCAACACGTTTGAGGGAACTGTGTCTGTCACCCCTCAGACGCTCATCGCACTCTACACGGATGTCATGAGAGCAGTGTTCAACCATGGCTTCAGGTACATTGTTGTCCTGAATGGACATGGGGGGAACGTATCTCCGCTCCAGCTTGCCGCTCAGACCGCCACCGAACAGAGTGAACGAGTGGTAATAATCGTCAATTGGTGGATAGACTTGGGGGAGGAGGCTCGGAGAGAGGTGCTAGAGACCTATGAGGGCCATGCTGCAGAGGACGAAACCTCCGAGGTCATGCATGTCAGGCCGGATCTTGTGGATATGTCATCCGCAGTGGGTGGGCGAGTCGAAAGCAGGTTTCGCGTCATATCGGCCGCATATCGTGAGGAACTCTACCCCTCAGCTGTCTGGGGTGATCCAAAGACGGCCTCAGCAGAGAAGGGCAAGGCCATCATGGAGGCAGCAGAGGAAGAGCTAGTCAGATTAATCGAAGAGCTTGAGAGAGGAGTCCTCCCAATAAAACACTAGATTCCCACCTTGAAGATCAGAGCGTCACGAAGAATCCTCTGGAACATCCTCAGTAGGTTCTTGCCCTCTGTTGCTATCGTTTCAAACACGGGGTAGCCTTGGACCTCAAGCATTGAAACCATGTAGTCAACAGGAAGGGCGTTCGGCAAATCTCTCTTGTTGAGCGCGACTACGATTGGCAGCGTGGCGACACGGTCCGTCCCAAGAGCAATGCGGAGCTCCTGTATGGAGGCGATATTTTCATTCATGGCCTCGGGCCGTGAGTCAGCCATGAAGATTATTCCGTCGGCCCCTCTCAGGACTGTGATCCTGTTCTTTGCATGGCGTCGCTGCCCCGCCACAGTAAACACATCAAACACTATCTTCTCACTTGCAGTGACCGGAATAAAATCAAAGAACGTGGTGCGTCCGAGTTCATCTGCAATCTCGACGATACGACCCTTAGACAGGGACCTAACATTTGCGAACAGCCATCGTAGGGCCGTCGTCTTGCCTGACAATGAGGGACCATAGAAGACAATCTTGATGTGGATGCGGCCCAGCTCATCGCGCTTGAGCAACCTGCCGGGTACAATCTCATCGGTGCGATGGGGAGTGATCTTGGCCTCTTGTGCCAAGAGCGTCGTCTGCTCAATGTCTACCGTGGCCGTATCGGCAGATGCCACGATGGTTCCGACAGGTGGAGGAGAAGGTGCGTCAGGCGGCGCAGGCTCACACTCGACGGGGGGTGGGGCGGTTGGCGGCGTCTCACGTACAGGACTCGTGTCTGTTGAGTCCTCGCGCCTTGGTGGCTCCTTCTTGCCTCTCCTCACTCGCTCAGCGAGCCTTCGCAGTATCGACAAAACCGCTCTCCAGCATAGACCGGGCACCACACTCGACTTAAACTTTCGGGGGAAGTTCTTCGCAGTGAGCTTTATCTCTCGGCACGGCGTGTCGGATAGGTATGCTCGACACAATCACCCCCGATCTCATTACCGAGAACTTCCCGACGCTCTCGGAGATGACGTACCTCAACAACGCCTCCACAGGCATTCCTCCGAGTCGAACTGTAGAGGCCATGAAGAGGTACCTTGACGGACGTCTGCATGTGGAGGGCAAGTTCGAGGACACCCTACGTGCATTGGAACTCTTACGAGAAAAGTTGGCTCTACTGCTCGGCGGTAGGCGGGAGAACTACGCACTCACTACGAGCACATCCGACGGGCTGAATATGGCGGCTCATGGAATTGACTATCCAGAGGGGTCAAACATCGTCATCTGTGACCTTGAGTTTCCGGCCAACTACATTCCGTGGCAGAACGCCAGTCGATGGTATGATGTCGAGCTGAGAGTCGTCCGTTCGCAGAACGGCGCGGCAACACCTGAACAGTTCATGGACATGATTGACGAGAACACTAGAGCTGTTGCGGTGAGCCTTGTGCAATTCGCGTCTGGCTACAGGACCGATGTGAAACAGCTCGCTCGTGCGGTCCATGATGTCGGTGGAATCCTTGTAGTGGACATTATCCAAGCTGCTGGGTGGGCCGACTTTGACTTGGCACAGTTGGATGTGGACTTTGCCGCAGCCCAAGCGGCGAAGTGGATGATAGGACCAATTGGAGCAGGATTCATCTACGTGAGCAATCGTGCCTTGGAGGTCATGAGCCCTCGTTTCACAAGTTGGTGGGGTGTGGAGAATATCATGGAGTTTGGCTATGCTGAGCGGAAACTGCTCGAAGATGCTCGCAAGTTTCAGGTCGGTTCTCTCGCTCTCGTTGCGCATGTCGGCCTTCTGGAGTCCGTGAAACTGTTGCTGGAGATTCCCAACAAGACGAGAGAGCGAGCCGCCATGGCCGTCGCAGACCATCTTCGCAAACGTCTATCAGAGATGGGCATCGAATACTACGACTTCGGACCGAAGCACAACTCGGCAATAGTATCCTGTGTTCCACCGGATGTCGACGGTGTTCTCAACAGACTCACACAGCGGAACATCTACTGCTCAGTCCGCAACGGTAGGCTGCGAGTTTCACCCCATTTCTACAACACCACAGAGGACATCGACAGACTGATTGCCGCTTTGGAGTGAACGGCCATGTTTGAGCATATCGTAGGGCCAGTCTATTTCAGGACAAGTGTTGGATTCGATAGCAACATAATCCTCGTCAAGACAGACGACCGAGTCGTTCTTGTTGACACTGGAACGGGGATGTATGCGTCAAGCATAGAGAGGGAGCTTCAGTCTATTGGGGTGACGTACGAGGACGTGACCGACATTGTTCTCACGCACAGCCACATTGATCACATCGGAGGCGTGCCAGCCATCCTCAAGGCTGGTGAGCCGAAGATCTATCTTCACAAGGAGGAGGCTGATAGAATAAACTCGGGGGACATGACCCTCACGCTCGCGTCAACATTTGGTGCTCACCTGCCTCCGCTCAGGATTGATGTTGCACTCAAGGAGGGCGATGCCCTCGCATTCGACGACGTGAAACTTCACGTGTATCACACCCCGGGACACTCGATAGGGAGCATATGTCTTCATGAGAAGCGTCTGAATCTCCTCATCACTGGCGACACGATGTTCCCAGGAGGCAGCTTTGGGCGAGTTGACTTTCCAACAGGGAATCCCGCATCACTCGTTGCTTCATTGAAGAGGATTGCTGAACTAGACTTCGAGATTGCGCTTCCGGGACACATGAACGCCATCACACACGACGCGAAGAGGTCGGCCATGTATTCCTATGAAATGGCACGGTCAATGTTCACCGGCCCATTATGACTTGAACCAGCTCCTGAGATGATAGAAACATATCAGATACTTGGTCATCCTGCGACTCGATGTATCTCGACTCAAGGGCTTTCACGAGTGCATAGACGGTCTGACTGGCCGGGAGGTCCAGTCCTAGGTCCTCCGCAATCTTTAGTACCGCGCCCGTCAAATAGTCAATCTCAGTTCGCTTCCTTGCACGAATATCCTGAAGCATCGAGTTGACATTGTCGCCTGTGGCCTTTGCTGTCCCCAGGGTATACCTGATGGGGTTGTCTGTGGTCAGCCTCACACCGAGAGCATCCACCACCTGCATGGTTTCCTCAACAAGGCGAATGACGAGCCTACGGAGTACTTGGCTTCTATAGATCTCTCCATTCGTGAGCCCGGTGAGTGCACCGACTGGATTGATGCCACAATTGACAAGAGTCTTCGTCCAGACTACGCCCTCCATGTTGTCAGATCCTCGCACATTGAAACCTGAAGTTTCCAGAATCCCAACGACCTCGTCTACTATCGTCTTGTTCTCATCATGGTGAGAACCAACCTCTGTCAGACCGTCACCAGTTATGTTGACATGGCCAGGAGAGTCAAGGGCAGCGCCCATGCACGTCGTGGCACGGAGAACGCGGGTCGTCATGAGTTCGCGCTCAACGAGCCGTTCTGTACCAAGACCATTCTGAAGGACAACAACAGGTGCGCCAGCATCCACAAGGTGACGTATCTCCCTCGCGGCATTGACTGTGTCGTAGGACTTTGTAGTGATGAACACAATGTCCGCCCGATCGATTTCGCGAGCACTCTCTACGGCTCCCACTCTACAGGTCATCTCGCCGAGTACGCCAGTTATCTTCAGACCTTCCGTTCTGATAGCATCAACATGAGGCGGGCGGGCAACAAGGACTACATCGAAACCAGCTCTGCACATCAGACCACCGTATAGACTGCCTATCGCGCCAGCACCCATCACAACTATCCGCTTCATGTTACTTCTCTCCCGCTACAAGTGCAACGTCTGGCTGCGGGTTGAGCCCATCGGCATGCGAAAGATCGGAAGGGC
>CAZSTY010000007.1:0-14164 GCA_964609885.1 uncultured archaeon | reverse complement strand
GAGATCATACTGAACCTGAAGAACGCCCCCGCATTTGGGGCATAACACATGTTTCGTATTGAGAGGAACGCGCCTTCCGCAGTCGGTGCAGAGAAGACCCTTAATCAGTGACATGTAGCCTCATTCCTATATATAGGCTCGTACTTATATATCAAGTCTTCGCGAGGCGACATGTAAGACGTGGGTGATCACAGTGATAGTCTCCGGTCATGACTCAATCAACCCAACGCTCTACTTGGTACTACTGGCAATCATGACGGCCCTGACCACGGTAGCGACTGTCATAATTGCAATTCCGTTTCCCACGAGCAGCGGATACCTCAACTTTGGAGATGTCCTAGTCATGACGAGTGGGCTTCTGCTGGGGCCGGTAGGCGGATTCGTGGCGGGAGGTGTGGGCTCCATGATGGGCGACGTCGCACTGGGATACGTTCACTTCGCCCCGATAACGTTCATTGTGAAGGGGACCGAAGGCCTGCTCGTAGGTGTCGGCACTCTCAAATCGCGGGGCTCAGGCCGACTACGGCTTGGTGATGTGATTGGAATCATACTCGGGGCGATTGCCATGATGTTGGGATACTATCTTGCAGAGATTCCCATGGCGGGGCAGCCTGCAGCACTGGCGGAACTCATATCGCTCAACTCAATCCAAGTGACTGTCGGCGGCGTTGTCACAGCCCTGATAGGACCTCGAATCCGGGAGTATCTTGCAGGAGTGGTCATGACAAGCAGCGACACGTTGGAGCTGGACGAAACAGGCCTGTGAGTCAGGGAGCAAGTACACGTGCCCGGACTTTTTATTTGTGGGAGGTATGATTGGTCAGTCAGCGGAAGTCCTACAGGATGGTAGGGATATGATTGACAGAGAAAAGCTTGCTATCGACCCTGATCGGCTACAGGAGATTAACGAGTTCTTGATTAGTGAGGACAATCCCCTCACTACCGCCATCTTAGATCTGATTGAGAAGTATGGTGGTGTCGAGGAGATTAATCGCAAAGCGCGCGAGGCGCGACAACTGGACAATCTCATGGCAATACTCGAGAAGAAGAAGTCGCCATATGTGGACGATCTTACTTGGCTACAGGAAAAACGCGACGATGACGCGTTCATCACAATTCGGGACTATCGCAGGAAGGTCTTGGGCGATAGGGCAGACTCGATGACATTTGACGACAGTTTTGCAGTGACTCTAGAGATCAGTGCCTGCCAGTATTTCCCATGGATTATTGAAGAGGCACGAGTCGCAATAGAGAGAGAGGAACTGATGCCCGGTCGCGTGATTCGAGTCCGCAAGATGAAGGAGCAGGAGGAGGACAACGATCTTGTGGCATTTGCCGCGGCAATGCAAATCACAGGCTCCTCATACGTTGAAACTCTTGACACAAAGGGCACAGCTCCCGGTCCTGACGGAATGCCGGTGAACGTTCATCTTGGTGGACCTGACACAATCACGGGATACTTCGGTGGAGTTGGACAGCCCAATGACTTCGCTCTGAAGTGGGCTGATGAGTATCTCTACTACTACACGAAGTACGGTGTGAAACAGGTCCTGAATATCAATCCCGGGACCGTTCTGATTGGCTACATGATGCACAAACTCGGGATTGACATGGAGTTCAAGATCAGTGTCTACATGGGCAACGACAACCCGTACGCCTGTCTGTGGACGCTGATGACTGCAAAGCTCTTCAGCAGGCACGATGGCACAAGCCCGCTGATTGGGTTCAACCTAAGCAACAGTGTCAACAACGAGACCATCGAGATGGCTGCCTACATCCGCAAGCAGTTTGGGTTTGAGGATGTCGTGAGGATAGAGCATCACATCACAGAGACCTACAAGCACATCGTTCGTCAACCGTACGACCGACTCGATGAGTTGCTTGAGATTGCAGACCACGTGAAGAATGTGAGTGCAAAACATGAGGGTGCTGTTCCTGAGATTGACGCGAAGAGGGAACATCCAAGCGATATCTTGGAGTACTTCATGTCAAAGGAGGACATAATTGCCCAGGGCCTCATGCCCAAGATGACACTGAACTATCTCGACAAGCATGACGCACTAAACCGCACCGCAAGAGAGCTGACGAAGCGCGGACTGACGTTTATAGCCGCGCCGCTCCTTCACAAGTAGTCCGGAACTGCGGCTGGACACGATAGAAGTCAGAGAGAGGAGAGAGAGGACATCTCCTCTCATCTCTCACATATCGGGCTGAAAGATATCGTCATACATGTGCTCTAGCCGTTGCTTGTGCTGCAGCTCCTCCTTGGCAAGAGTTTCGAACACAGACTTGTGACCTGCACTCGTCGTTGTGCCCGCAAGCGCCTCGTAAAAGGCATGTGCATTCTCTTCGCGCTTGATGGCCACCACAAGTATGTCCTGCGGGGAAGAGTCAGCTCGAAGAGGGACCTCAGCCAAGTAATTCTTCAAGTTGAGTTTCTCAAACTCCTCTTCCGTGCAGCTGAAGGTGTCACATACGCCCTCATCAAGTGCAGCCTCAAGCTTTTCCTTGTGATGTTGCTCTTGCGCTGCAAGTTCTCTGAGCAGTTGAGCCGAGGACTTCAGCTCAGCTTGTTCTGCTGCATTCATGTAGAAGTTGTACGCCTCCACCTCTCGCTCTATCGCCAGAGAGATGAGCTCCCTGAAAGACTTTTGGATATCTGTCATTCCAATCCCAAGTGTCACTTACTTTGTCTGAGGTTAAGGAAGCTGATGATATGAGCGCAAAGCAGAAGAGTCAAGCCAGCAATAGCAGGGGAGCGAGGTGATCAGGACGCGACTATGGAGTGATGATTTCAAGAATGGTGAGCCGATCCCGGACAAGTGTGCATATCGGAAACAAAACATTAGTCCTCATCTCGCGTGGGATGACGTGCCAGGGGGCACGAAGAGCTTTGCACTAATCTGCAACGATCCTGATGCACCGGTCGGAAACTGGATTCATTGGCTAATCCACAGCATTCCGCCTGATACTCGAGGCATCCCGGCGGGGGGACCAGTTCCAGGCGTGCAGGTGAAAAACGACTTCGGAATTGTGGAGTGGGGCGGTCCGGCACCACCCTCTGGGACTCATAGATACTTCTTCACGCTATATGCATTGGACACTCCGGAGCTAGAGTCGGTGACAAAGTTGAACTTCAGGGACCTCTGTGAGAAGCATAAACTGGCATCAGCCCAGCTGATGGGGACCTATTCGAAGAAATAGGAAGGGAGTATCGCCGCCACATCCAATATCATTAAAACTCGAACCATTAACGATATTGAACCGGGTCTTGCTAATGACAGAGAAGCCGCTGATGGAGATACGAGAACTGCGGGTGGAGGTCAAAGGTGTACCCATCCTCCGCGGAGTGGACCTATTGTTCGAGCGAGGAAAGGTTTACGCTGTGCTTGGACCCAATGCATCAGGGAAGTCCACACTGGCGAAGACGATAATGGGGCTTCCTGAGTATGAGGTCAAGGGCGGCGACATTCTGTTTGAGGGACAGTCAATCCTTGACAAGAACATCACCGAGCGTGCCAAGCTTGGGATTGCATATGCCTTCCAGTCGCCACCAGCAATCTCAGGAGTGACTCTGGAAGAGTTCATCTGCAGGATCTGCCCAGACTACGTGTGCAGAATGCCCGAAGATCATCTCATGGGAGAGTCTTGTACCTGCAGAAGAGAACTGTATGACGATTTCGACCGTCTGGGAATCGGAAACCTTGCGGGTAGAGACCTCAATGACGGCTTCTCGGGAGGCGAGATGAAGCGCAGCGAGCTGTTTCAGGTACTATCCATGAGGCCAGAGATAATGTTTCTTGATGAGCCAGACAGTGGCCTTGACTACGACTCGTTAAAGATAGTAGGCAATGAGTTGCGCGCCATAAAGGACGAGAGGTCCACCACCATGGTCATCATTAGTCATCACCGGTACATCCTTGAGTTTCTAGAAGTGGACACGGTGTACATCCTCCAGAATGGGCAAGTAGTGTACACTGGGGACATGAGCGTCATTCCTGAGCTGGAAGAAAAGGGCTACGAGCAGTTCTTGGGAGAGGTCGCCGCATAGAGGAGGCATGATATTCTATGACAAGCACCGATGACGTTAGAGAACGTGCCAAGAGAGCAATGAACAGACCTGCCAAGTACGGAAACGACCTTGACCTCTCTGAATATCAGTTCGATGCAGTTGGGTCCAAGACCCTCAGCATTGATGAGGTTCCTGAGGAGGACAAGGCCCTTGCAGAAGAGGTGGGATTTGATCCCACCGAGCAGAGTGTTGCTGGCTCGTTCATGCAGTTTGACAACGAGAGTTTCTTGGCTGATGTTCTTATCAAGCAAGAGGGACTTGAGGTTCTCCCAACACCAGTAGCTCTAGAAAAATATGATTGGCTGAGGGACTATCTGTGGAGAGCAGTACCCGTCGATGCTGACAAGTATACTGCCGTGAGCGAACTGCAAGGCTATGGTGGATACTTCATCCGCGCTCTTGAGGGCGAGAAGGTCGAGATGCCAGTCCAGACCTGCCTAGTCATAAAGAGAGGCCGGTCGATCCAGAACGTCCACAACATAATCATTGCGGAGCCAGACTCTGAACTTCATATCATCACAGGATGCGCCACACCCACCGAGGTCGAGCGGTCCCTACATCTTGGGGTATCAGAGTTCTATGTGAAGAGGAACGCAAGGCTGACGTTCACAATGGTCCACAAGTGGAACGAGGAGATAGATGTCCGACCTAGAACCGGTGCAATCGTTGAAACCAACGGAGTATTCATCACGAGCTATGCAATCCTTAGTCCTGCGCGATCTCTGCAGACCTATCCAAGGGTCAGGCTCGTCGGTCGAAACGCACGTGCGGACCTGTACTCTGTAGTGTACGGAACGGGGACATCGCGATATGATGTGGGTGGTGCCTTAGTGCTAGAGGCCCCAGGTGCTCGTGGTAAAGTGATATCGCGCAGTATTGCAACCGATCAGGCTCAGATCATTGCGCGTGGCGAGCTTGTAGGCAAGACCGCGGGTGTCAGAGGACGACTCGAGTGCAACGGCCTATTGCTCAACGAAGGGGCACGGATTGCAGCCGTTCCCATGCTTGATGCTGTGGCCGAGGGGGTGGAGCTGAGCCATGAGGCAACTGTGGGCAAGGTTGGCGCAGACCAGCTGAACTATCTCATGTCAAGAGGACTGACCGAGGAGGAGGCCACATCGCTGATTGTGAGTGGTTTTATGCATCTCAAAACACCGGATCTGCCTCCGCCACTCCAGAAGGCCATTGACAATGCTGTGAAGATGACCTTGGAGAAGGGTCTGTGAACCTCCATTGGCAGGATGTGCGGTATTGTGCATCGGTCTTCACTATCGCACACCCAGTGAGATATGAATAATATATAATAACGATTTGCGCGCAATACGTATTTGGACTACATCGTGAAAATCACATGTAGTTCAGGGGGCCAAGTGTAATGGATGCAAGGAAACTGACCAACATTAGTAATGCGGCCATAAGCGCCCTGGTCTTGTCCATGGAGAACATGGGCATCAATCTTGCACTAATATGGTCTCAACTTGCCAATGCCTTTCAAGACGAGCACATCAGAGGAATCCTTGACGACCTAGGACTGCAGGTCAAAGGCGACGACGTGAAGAGTATCACGGAATCTTTCATGGACGAGATGATGAAGTCTGGAATGATTCAGCGAATGAACGTGACATCAGCCAGCGACACTAAGATTGTGCTCGATCTTGGAGACTGCGTCTTCACACAAGCGGGCCATGCAGCACGAGGCGAGGGGCGAGATATCATCCCGCCATGCTCAATCATGGCCATCCTCTATTCCATAATCAACAGGACGACAGGGAAGAATCTCCAAATCACAAAGTATGAGTTCAAACCCGAAACGAACTCATGCTATTTCACAATCAAGGTGGAGGAGTGATGAACCATGGTAGACTGCAAGTACGCGGGAGAAAAGAGCAGTCACGGGCAAATCTGGTGCACCAAGAAAGAGGTGTACGTGCACGAGGCGAGCTGCGAGTCTTGCCCGCTTCGCGAAACATGAGAGGTGAACATCCGTGAGCGCGAAACTGAAGAAACTGACCGAGATTCTGAAGACGCTGGAGGCAAACAGCGAAGTCGACGGGGCCGCTTTGGTGAGCGTCCGGGGCCAGCTGATGTGTGCTGCCCTGCCCAAGGATGCGGACGAAAAGGCTGTTTCTGCAATGGCAGCCGCTCTGATATCCATTGGAAGCAGGGTAGGCTCCTCTCTAAGTGCCGGCGAGCCGAAGAGCATGGTCATCGAGGGCACCGAACGCCTGATTGTTCTCAGGAAGGCGGGCGACGCCGCATTGATAGCTACGGCACCACCGGATGCGAAGATTGGCCTCATCGACTTCGAGATGGACAAGGCAGTCGAACAAGTCAAGTCTGTTCTCTAGGGCGGTGACAGGGTGGTTTCTCAAGACCACCCCTGTCAAATGTTTCTCTGGAGGTCGATGAATTGATTGCACGCAGACTGAAGGCGTATGACTACAAGGTCTATGTGACGGGGCCATTCCAAGCGGGTAAGACCACCCTCATTCACACTCTGGACCCAGATGCAATATCCGTTGAGCGTGATCTCAAGGAGCCCTACCGTGGGGAGAAGAGTACTACCACCACAGGTTTCGACTTGGGACGGGTGGTATGGGCCAGAAAGGAGATTGGTCATGACGGGCTTATCATTCCCATGAACGAGTTCAAGAGAGAAAAAGACGAATATGACGGATGGATAGTGAAGGATATCGAACTCAGGGGGGTCCCGGGTCAGCTGCATTTCAAGTTCGTTAGAAACACCATGCGGGCGAACACGGATGGTGTGCTCATGATTATTGATTCATCAGACTATGCGATGGTTGGCGATGCCAGCGCCATACTCGCGGAAACACAGGCCGCGTTCGGCGACATTCCTCTTGAGGTGATTGCCAACAAGCAGGACCGCCCCGATGCGGCCTCGCCGGAACAGGTTGCAACATGGCTCGGAGTCCCACATGCCACAGGAATGTGTGCGAAGAACAGAGAGTCTGCGAAGAGTGCCTTGATTATGCTACTGAAGAAGATCGAAACAGCCGCAGGCGGCGCTCTCGCTCAGGGGACAGCCACTGCGTCTGTGTGACGATGGGGGGGTGGAATTAGACCATGAGCGAAACATCGGACATATTCCCGGCAAAGGAGATTCAAGAGAAGCTCTCGGAATTCGAGATGAGGGTGCCGGTCTGGGGAATCACAGTGTTCACAGTCGATGGATACATCATTGCCCATAGACTGTTCTACGACGGGATGCCGGAGAATGTAGAGATGGCGGTCAGCGCCATGTCCGCAGGGCTCATCACAATATCAGAAGACTTCATCAAACTGGTCGATAGCACCAAGCTGTTCAGACAAGTGCTGGTGGACTCCGAGGATGCCGAGGGCCAAGAGGCGTTCTCAATAATCCTGAGACATGTGGCAGAAAACGTACTCTTGACCTGCATCTTTCCCCATTCGGTCCAGTTGGGTCTTGTATCTTTTGAGATAGAAAACCTCTCACGTGACATTGTTGAGATCGTCAATCGCTGGGAGGTAAAGCTTCACCAGGATACCATGACATGAGGAGGTTGTGGCACGGTGCAGAGCGCTGCAGGAGTTGTGGGCACAAAACACAAGATTGACACTGTGCTTATTGGGACAAATCGCAGGTACGGAGATGTCATGCGTGGATGTGTCATAGTAAATGAGAGGGGCTTGGTTATTGCTTCAATGGCCGAGGACCAATCGATGGTCACAGCAATGGCGGCAATGACGGCACTGATTGCGGACACCGCTCACAGAGCAGCTTCGAATGTGGGACTATCAAGCCCCTTGAGCGTCGTCATGCGAACCCCCGACGGTATCTATGCCGTGATCGAATTCACAGTGCGTGGAAGACCATTCCGGGTTGGCGCCTTACTCAAAGACCAATGCAAGCGCATATGGTTCAGAAGACAGCCCTCGCCAGAGAAAATCATTGAAGAGATATCCACACGAGTACGTCTGATTCTTGAGGGGCGATAGCACCCGGACCACACGAGGAACATTGTTGTCAGCCTGCCGTGGCAGGCGCCTCGCGCATTCAACAAGGCCCAGAACTACGAAGTGGAGTAACTGCTATTGAGTATCGGCAAACAGACGGAACGCCAATAGGTGCACTTATTGGGACCATATTCTTGCCATCAATCAAGGACCCTTCAACTCACCGGAGTGACAAGAACCGAAAATGACAGCCCCCCAAGATCTTCAGAACCGGGCGATTAATGCGATTAGATTCCTCTCCGCAGACGCGATTCAGACGGCCCGTTCAGGGCATCCCGGGATGTGCATGGGTGCTGCAGCACTCACCTACACCATCTGGATGCGACACCTGAAGCACAATCCAAGGAACCCCAACTGGCCAGACCGTGACAGGTTTGTTCTATCTGGCGGCCATGGATCCATGTTGCTCTACTCCGTGCTCTATCTCACTGGCTACGATATCACACTTGACCAGATTAAGCGGTTCAGACAGTGGAACAGTGGGACTCCAGGCCACCCGGAATACGGAAAGACAGCGGGAGTGGAGGTGACTACTGGACCTCTTGGCCAAGGTGTTGGAAATGCTGTAGGGATGGCCATTGCAGAGGCCCATCTGGCGGCTGTGTTCAACAGACCAGGACATGACATCATCGACCACTATACGTATGCCGTTGTAACAGACGGGGATTTGATGGAGGGAATCTCATCAGAGGCCGCCTCGTTGGCGGGACATCTGAAACTAGGTAAGCTCATCCTGCTGTACGATGACAATGACATCTCGATTGACGGTAGTACTGACATCACATTCACAGAGGATGTTGCAGCACGTTTCGAGGCACAGGGATGGCACGTACAGGTCGTGAAGAATGGCAATGATGTAGAAGAAGTGGATAGCGCCATACGGACAGCAAAGGCAGACGATAGGCCATCCCTCATAATCTGCAAGACACACATCGGCTATGGCTTTCCAACTATTCAGAACTCTGAGAAGTCTCACGGTGCTCCTCCGGGAGAGGAGGAGCTAATTGGCGCCAAACGCAGACTGGGGTGGCCCACCGAGCCATGGTTCTACGTCCCTGACGATGTCTTGAGGCACTTCAGAGAGGCAGTTTCACAGGGGCAGAAGGCAGAAGATGATTGGAAGAAACGGCTCGAGGCCTACAAGTCAGAGTATCCAGAACTCGCAGAGGAACTGGAACGGCGCTTAGACGGACGACTGCCGGAGGGCTGGGAGAACCTAATCCCAACGTTTGAGCCTGACGAAAAGGGGATGCCAACACGGTCTGCCTCAAGCCAAGTGATCAATGCGCTTGCACCAACGCTCACGGAACTCATCGGTGGATCGGCCGACCTGACCCACTCCAACAAGACTTGGATGGAATGCACAACGGCATTCCAGGCGGACAGCCGCACCGGTCGTAACATCCACTACGGTGTCAGGGAACATGCCATGGGCGCCATCGTAAACGGAATGGCGGTTCATGGAGGCCTGAAACCCTTCTGCGGGACGTTCTTCATCTTCTCTGACTACATGCGGACGCCCATTCGCCTGTCAGCAATGTCGCATTATCCCAGCATCTGGGTGTTCAGTCACGACAGCATAGGACTCGGCGAGGATGGTCCCACTCACCAACCGGTCGAGCAACTTGCGTCCTTAAGAGCAATGCCAGGACTCTCGGTCATCAGACCAGCTGATGCAAATGAGGTCGCTGAGGCGTGGAAGGTTGCCCTGTCAAGAACCGATCGCCCCACCGCACTCTTGTTCACCAGACAGACCGTTCCTGTCATCGACCGCAGGAAGTATGGTTCTGCGGAGGGTCTGAGGCACGGCGCATACGTCCTAGCAGACCTGGGTGATGGGCCTCCAGAAATCGTGTTGATGGCCTCGGGGTCAGAGGTTCACATTACACTTGAAGCGGGCGAACAGCTGGCAGCAGAGGGCATAGGTGTGCGTGTTGTGTCTTTCCCGAGCTGGGACTTGTTCGAGGAACAGACACAGGAGTACCGTGACTCGGTGCTGCCACCGCGTGTCAGAAGACGCCTTGCTGTGGAAGCGGGCGTTTCGATGGGCTGGGAGAAGTGGATTGGCCCAGAGGGCAGGATGATCTCGATGGAGGAGTACGGACGATCTGCGCCCTACTCCGTCCTATTCGAGAAGTTCGGCTTCACTGTTGACAATGTGGTGAAACAGGCCAAGGGACTCCTCAAACGATAGTCTGCTGTTGGTAAATCCGCTACCGATTCAGTGATGGCCATGCGCGTGCTCCTCGCTCTCGCTGCAGGACTCCGCTCCTTGCAGACGACCCGCAATGTAGTCATCAAGGATGTCGCGAATCTTGCGGGGCTGAGTAGTGATTGGTGTGACGCCCAGCTGCTTAAACCAGTCGATTGCCCTCCAGCCCATGCCACCGGACACGATTACGTTTGCACCAGCATTGGCAATGAACTGTGGTACCTGCCCGGGGTTGTGGCCGTCAATGAAGGGTGAGCGTTTCAGCCACACGTCCTTTACATTTGAGCCATCAAGCTCGACAAAGACATAGTAGGGACACCGGCCAAAGTGTGGGGACAAGTCACTGTCAATATTCTCACCAAGCGATGCAAAAGCGATTACCGTCATTTTTCCGTTCACCGCCTCGTAGTGCTCAGGCACAGAGGAAAGAGGAACTCACGTAGTCCTCAAGCCGGCTCCAATGTCACATGCATATTAGTTTAGTGATGAGTCGGTGGGCCGTCCAGTCTATCCGGCCGGCAACGATATAGACTCTACGTCGAAGTCCAGCATCTCAAGACGCATCTCCTCTGTGATCGGTTCGCCCGTGTCAGGATCAACAGCCACGCATGCACCGTCAATCATTCGCGTCTTGAGTTCGCCGCGTGCAATCGAGTTGTTTCTTAGATGCGGGGCGTCCAAGAGACCCAACTTGACAGCCCGGACATAGGTCTTGGGATCTGTGAGTGGGTCCGCCACATCAGGATCTGCAAGCGAGGCAATGGCACGGACGAGCAACCTCGCCTCGCGAATGAGTTCCTCCTTTCTCTGCCACACTGCCTTGTCCTGAAGCGGGTCCGGAAGTCCCTGCAGGCAGTCGTGAATCACACGGCGGGCCATCTTGCAGCTCTCAATGACCTCCTCGGCTGTGGCCGCATGGTCGGCCTCACAATAGCCCACAACATGGACTATGTGAGGGTGAAGCATCATTCCTGTATAGATTGAGGAGGCCAGCTGGCCCTTGCCCATGTCAAGGTCGGGGGGATATGAGAACAGACCGGGTCTCACCTGACGTAGAGAGTAGAAGTCCTGATCGTGAAGGGACTCAACAAGCTCGATCTTGGCGAGCATCTTTGCGAGGTCGTTGCGGGGCGAGGTCCCAAGAGGTGTATTGAGCATGTACTGAGCAACGTATACCTTTACGCCTGCGGCTTTTGCGTTGTATGCTGATAGATAGGCCATTGCCACCGCAATCGTGTCGTGTGCCCCCCTGAGGCTCCAATGGTGAGGCTCGTTCAACTCAACAGGGATACCGTGTTCTGCGTGCCAGCGGTGATTCGCCTGGTTCTCGCGGATTGCCTCTTCAAGCGGACGCTTACTTCGGCCATCAAGCTCACTGTACCATAGCAATGGGGTTGCACACCATGCATTGTTGATGGTGTCCTTCAACATCTCAGCCCATTTCAGAAGGTCTCGCGTACCACTGTAACAACGCAAGAGCGGGTAGTTGCCACGACGAGATGCAGCATATATCTGCTCAAGGTCCTCACGACTCCGAAGGGGAACGCCACCATCTCCGACTAGATACTCTCGCATTTCAGACGGTCTAAAGAAAGACTCCTGAGCATTCTGATCCGGACCCAATGAGATGACATCCAGCACACGTGCCTCTGCAATCTTTGCGACACCATCAATCGTTTCTTCCAGAGATGGCAGGCCGAAGTGATGCCTCAAAATTGGGACCGGAGCCTTCACGTTGACCCTTGTGACCAAGTCTTGCGGGAACTGTTCTTCAGCACTTAGCTGAGTTCGCCCTCTGAGAAACGCGAGCGTGTCATCGGCTGTCGAGAAACCTGTGAATATCTCTTCGAATATGCCAAACCGCTGGGCGACGTTCTTCACTGGGGCAGTGCAGCCCAAGACCCAGCGCTTGCCCTGAAGACCCTCACTGCGAATAGCCCGTTGAAGCTCCGTGAACAGACCCGCAGCGCTCTCAGCGGTGAGGCGATAGCTGACCCCGATCATGTCGGGATCGTGTTTTTTGACCTCCTCGATGAGAACGTCAATGGGGGTCGCGGGGCCAAGAAAGATGGTCTCATGACCCTCAGCCTCAGCCTGAGATAGGAATGACAACACACCTGCAACATGAACATCATTTCCAATCGCTGCGGCAAGTATCTTCATACTTCGTCCACCTCCATCCCGTAGACGCTCCACAGCTCGTCAACACTCGGAACCTCTGTGGCCCTCACGCCAGTGTAGACGTACTCAATCACCTCGGTCGGCGTAAGACCCTCAAGTCCAAGTCTGACAAGGTTGCGTCCCTCACGCCAGAATGACCGTTCATAGAGGTGACAGGCCATGTTGATCACAGTGTCAATGATGGGGGTCTTTACCCCGACCAGTCGGCCCAAGAAGGCGATAGGCACGAGACCAGTGGGGACATCCTCGAGGACGTATCGATGATGAAGGTTGGAGGGGCTGCCAACGTTCTCGTACGCCTTGACGTTTCTGATGCACTCGTACAGCGTGCTTCCTGTGGCATCATAGGACTCTCTCAGCCACTCGACCAACGTCACAGGGGACAGTGACAGCTCCTCAGCAACCTGAACCCTCTCAGCATCCATTCGCTCTATGAGGCGGGCCACCGTGGGTGAGATTGCATCGCGATAGTGGTTGTACCCCCCGCCGCGAGACTCAAGCAGTCCTGCACTGAGGATTGTGGGAGCCGGATGCAACATTGCACCGATGTTGTTCAGGCCAGTCTCCATGACGTTATCTGCAAGCTCGAACGACAGAGGGAGCCTTCGTAAGTGGCGCAACAATCGTCTGTTCCCAATCGCAGGGAATGCACTCACACGGACGAAGTTCTTTATCTCCGACACGTGAACGGATGTAGATCCAGTGGTCCGTGACACAAAGCTGTATGTCTGCGCCTCACCTAGGAGTATCTCGTTCTCACATGACATGAGTGAGAGGACTCGTGAGAACTCCAGTGCACCACCTGTGCGCCCAGGCATAAGGAGTACCAGCTGTCCCGATTCGAGGTACGGGGCCATCCTCTCCGCAATCCATCTATGAGCATGAGCCGGTACTGTGACCAGAATCATGTCACGACCCGGGATTGCCACACCCATGTCGTCGGTGACGAGATGCAGCGGAGCAAAGCCCTCAACCACTCCCGTCACGTGGAGACCGCCAATCTGGTGAATTCCAGCCACATTCTGAAAAGTCCGATTGTACAGTGTGACCTCGTACCCTTGGAGTGAGAGATAGGCCGCTAGGCCGCGTCCTGCATGCCCACCACCTATTACGGTGATCCGTGTGGTGTTCAGTGTCATGTCTTGACGTATCACCCACGGCATGGCACCGCACCTCTTTCTCGAACTTCAACATTGGACCCTCATCGGTGGCCCATGCGAGCTCCACCCGCACATAGTTGAGCCAGCCTCACTATGAGGGCCAATCTCCCACTCTGTGAGTGAGTGTCCTCGTGTAGCAAGTCCCACAGCTAGGTTCGAAGATGCAATTATTAGGTTTTCGCACCACCATTCTTGGTGTCAAAACTGTCGAAAATGCGCATTCCAGATGCATCTACAGCGGCTCAACCAGCACAGCAAGACAGCATTTCAACATCCTTTGAAGGATGTTGAACCTGTCCAAGCTCGAGAGCAGTCGCTCGGCCGCCAATCACAAGCAACGACAATGGCAATCTATTAAGGTCCATCAAAGATGTGCTGGTCAGGACATGTGGACTGTCTGCGCCCTCGAGATCTAGTGTTCTAGGGCGGGATCCCGTCGCCACCACGTACTTGGATGCTTCAAGCTCATGTCTGTCATCAATGAGGAGTTTCTTGTCGCTGGTGAAGTGAGCGTGGCCCGAGATCACAGTGACGTTATCA
>CAZSTY010000006.1:0-14311 GCA_964609885.1 uncultured archaeon | reverse complement strand
TAGACATGAAAGCGAAAGCACTTGTCTCGCTCAAGCATGGCGGCGTGTGGTACGAGCCTGGATCGACGGTTGACCTGAAGGGGCTGTCAGAGGGGGAAATCAGACACCTTCAAACCATAGGTGCGATCAGGCTCGAACGTGATGCCGCATCGAAGGAAGTGACGGAAGAGAGCAATCCAGCCAAGAAGAAGAAGGCTAAGAGGGGTAAGTGATGGCTTGGTGTAGTGCCGCCGATGTGCGACAGCGTGCGAGGCAGTTGCGTGAGTCCGACGGCTGGACCGACGCGGAGATCGGAGCCCGGATTTCCAGGGCGGAAGATCATCTCAAGACCATATTCGTACCCATGTACGGTGCTGATGAGGTTTCGTCCTGGGACACAGATGTCCCGACGGGACTGAAGGACATCTGTGCTGACGTGGCAGCTGCCTACGCACTTACCGACGCTTTTGGCGAGTCGCAGATGGAAGAGGGGAAGCCCGGAGCAATCCTGATGCAGCGGGCTAAGGATGCGATCGAAGCACTGCGCACCGGTGAACAATTCCTGCTTGATGCAAATGGTGATCCGATCCAGATGGCGGACACCAGGCTGACGAAGGTTGAGAGCACCACGAGGGAATCTGAGCCAACCTTCACGATGGGGAGTAAGGCACAGGATCCCAATGAACCTGGCACATTAGATTGGTGGTAAGCAATGGCTGGTGTAGCGGTAGATTTCGAAGCTGTGCTCGATGATGAAGAGGTGCAGCGAATGCTCAGGGCACTGATTGCGCGAGGGCGCGACCTTCGGCCAATCCTGAAGAAGGTCATGGTCTATATGCAGCAAAGTATTGCCAAGACGTTCAGGGTCGGTGGTCGACCAACTCGTTGGAAGCGGCTGTCGCCGGTGACCATCGAGCGCAGACGAAAGAGCAAACAAAAACGGCACGCCTACATCGTAGGACCCCAGATTCTGCGGGATACAGGCCGGCTATTTGCTTCGGTCACTGGATCCACGCATGACGCTATCAGGCAGGTTGGTCCAACAGTGATGGTGCTTGGAACACGAGTGGAGTACGCAACGGTGCATCAGCTGGGTCGTAGGCGTATGCCGGCAACGGTCAATGTGCCCGAGCACTGGGTAAAGCAACACACCAGGACGGTGACCAAAGTGTTTGGTCGACCCGTTGAGCCAAGGAAGGTCACGGTTCGGCGGCACAAAGTAAGAGCACACACTAAGCGGACAATTCTGCCGGCTATACCAGCGAGACCGTTCTTGCAGTGGTTGCCGGAGGATGTGAAGGCCGTGCGAGACATAATCCAGGTTGAACTGCTCAGAAGTGCGTGAGGACGGATGAAGATCTATGCTGAGTCAATCTCTGGATATCTTCAGAAGGCGAGCGGAATCAGTTACCAGGATGCACTCCAGCAGGATCCCAGTGCCTGGGTCGGCGGCGACCTCCTCGTTGGACAGAGATACTGGGAGACAACCAAGCCCCCGACGCGCAACTGGGCAATATGGCGATCCTTTATCTCTTTCGACACGTCCTGCCTCGAAGGGCGCACCGTCAAGCGGTGCTGGCTTGTGCTCAGGGTCAAGGAGAAAGGCGCTGGACTTGCTGCTGAGCTTCGGGTCTTCTCGCACGGAACGCTGCCCTGGGGTGACGCACTTGATCCCGATGACTGGTCAGCCTGCGATAGGAACGAGGGGACACTCTACCCTGAGGGTCTCCGCACAGAGGTGTGGAAGTCAATTGAGCCTTCTGCGGTCAACACATCAGGCAGAACGCAATTTCGCATCTGGAGCCTTGGTGAAATCCTCGAGCCGACTGATGACGAGTTCGTGCGGTTCTATGGTCCTGACAGCGAGGGGAGGCCGTACCTCATGATCGATACAGGCAACGTGAATGACGATGTCTGCCAGAACCTTAAGGAAGTCCTTGAAAAGCACCAAGCGGAGCTTGGCGTGAATGCCATTCGCGGCGAGTTGCTCCAAACAGTGCCGAATCCGCCGGAGATACAAATCTCGTGGGAGACTACCTCCGGCGGAGAGGGACAGCTGCAGAGGATAACAGCAACCATCTATTGGATAGCAACAGGGACGCCGGCTTCAATCGACCAGGAGCCTCGGCAAAAGGCGGACCTGATACGGCGGATACTCCTCCAGGATCAAACCTGCAACGGCTATTGCACGGGAATCGAATCGATCACTGAGGAGCTCGCGGACAACATCCTCTGGGGTGAAAAGTGGTACATGGGCGCTATCGTCACAGTCGTTTATCGACGTGCGCTGGGTGATATGGAGATCGTTTGAGGGGGTGATGAGGTGGCGAGGAAGAAGGCCAAGCGGCCAACCAAGATGACCATCGAAGTTCTCCAGCCGGGTGCCATGCCCGGGCACAAGGTTGGGGACGTAATAGAGAATCCAACTGAAGCCCAGATCGAACGAGCAATGAAGAATCCAACGGTCTTGAGGATCAGGCAGAGGGATGAGGTAGGAGGTGAGGTAGATGCCGATAACTCCATGTAAGCTGATTGGCGTAGGTACGATCTGGAATGTCACCGACAATGTCTGCCTATCAAACCAGGCGGAGATGGGATTCAACTTTCCGATAGACACGCTGGAGATCCCAGCGGGCGACAGCTTTGTCCCACACAGGATTCCGACGGTGCAGAAGCTAACAGGCAGGTTCGGCTTCCGGGATGTTCACTCCGCCCTTATGGCGGCTATGATCGCGGGGCAGACTGCAACCGGTGCGATCAAGCACATCCCTAAGGAAGAAAAGACGATCCCGAGCGCGAGTCCATACCAGGTGACGCTGGATCAAACGCCGTACAAAGCTGGCGAAACGCTGGCGCCCATCGAGGTCCTGGATGGGGATGGCGTAACCTATAAGCAGGTAAGCACTGACCCAGCTGCCTCCGGCGAGTTCAAGAATAATGGAGACGGGACGCTGACCTTTCATCAGGACGATGCTGGAAAGAAGGTCTACATCAGCTACTTCTGGAACGACACCAGCAACGGCGTGACAGTGAAGATGGATCCTGATTCAATCCCGAGTCACAAGGCCTACATGTTCGCCGGCAAGCTCTACAACACGAGAACCAGGAGCTGGGAGGGTTACCTTGTCTGCCTGTTCAAGAAGGTCATGAGAACGGGCGAGATTGGCTTCGCGCCTGGTGTGGGCGACGCTGCAACGATCGGGTTCGACTGGGAGGCAACTGTGGAGACTCCAGACGATGCATACATTTGCTTCCCATCAGCGTAGGAGGTTCCTATGCGGGTGACGAACAGGTTGAGCGATCTGCCAAGCGATCAGCAGGCGCTGGCTGAAAAGCTACTGGCTGACGTCGAGAAGATGGACTTCGACTCATGGACGGCTGATGCTGAAGCGGCCGATCCCAGTATTGACTGGGTGCCAGACGAATACCGATACGAAATCGGTGGGACAACCTACATCCTGCGTGAGCCTGTGCTCGAGCAGGAGCGGCAGCTCATACGGCTTCTGCGAGAGGCGGAAGTCAACATCGGCGATGTTGAGATAGACCTGGGTGATCTGGGCAAGACAGCGGACAAACTGGCGCGTGGGGTTGACCCTCTGGCGGTGTTGGGCCTGATCGAGGCTATCTCAGCCAGGTTCTTCGCCATCATCCTGACTCCGGAAGGCCTGAGCGTGAGGGACAAGGACCTCGACGCGATCGAAGACCATCTGACCTGGAGCATGCGGCTGAGTCAGCAGGTGAGGATCATCCAGGATTTTTTCGACTTAGGCGCTCGAAGGATAAAGGCAGTCAGCCAGAAGCGAAAAAGGCCGGCGAAAAGATAACGGTCGCAGAAGTAGAAGCGCTGGCAATGCTCTTGTACGGCTGGGACCGTGAGCAACTGCGGTGGACATTCACCGCGCGTGAACTTGAGTACTACGTGCTGAAGGGTCTGAAATGGCACAAGCGACTGCAAGGATCAAGCTTACTGTAGAGCAGCGAGAGGCGCTGAGAAAGCTCGAGCAAGTAAAGGATCGCATCTCCGGACTGGCAAGAACGGTCGGGCTTCTCGGCGGGGCATTCGGTGCCGTCGGCATCGGAGCGTTTGTGTCCAAGGCGGTGATGACGGCGGCAAGGACCAGGGAGCTTGGGATAGTCCTCAGAACCGTAGGACAAGCGGCCGGGTATAGCGCCGAATATCTCGACGAGCTGGAGAGGACAGTCATAGACGTTGGAATTCAGACACAGGTGGCACGCCAGGTGCTTCTGAGGATGATTCAAACAAACATTGATCTCTCAAAGGCAGTCGATCTTGCGAGGGCTTCCCAGGCAGCAGCTGTAATTGCAGGCGAGGACACCTCGGAAGCGCTCGAAGCCATAATCCACGGTATCGTTACGCTCCAGCCGGAGGTGCTGAGGACACACGGCATCTTTGTCAACTTGGAACAGGAATATCGCAAATTCGCTGAACAGGCTGGTCGCACCGTCGAAAGCCTCACCATGCAAGAGAAGCAGCAAATAGCAATCAACGCTGCAATTAGGTCGTCAACGAAGATAATGGGCGCCTACGGCGCTGCCATGAGAGAGGCCGGCAAACAGTTCAGAACCTGGAGAGGTCGTGAACTCAAGAACATGCTGGAAGCGCTCGGCGAGATCGGGATGCCTGCCTTTGAGGCGTTGGTCGAATGGCTGAGGGAGATAACCACGCAGGTAACGGAGTGGGCTAAGGCGAACCAACAGGTGTTGAAGCAGAAGGTCAAGGAGTGGGTCGAGGGAGTAACGGGTGCGCTGCAGCGCATGGTCCCGTGGCTAGAGAAGCATAAAGGATTGCTGAAAGACATTGCCCTGATCATCGGTGGCATTTGGGCCGGAGGCAAGCTCATTGCGGTCGGCAAAGGGCTATTCGGCATCGGAAAGGCGCTCGCCTCGATAGCGGCGGCACACCCTATGGCTGCCGCCATCGTAGGAGTGATAGCAGCGATAGCGGCCGTGATACTGAAAGTACGCGATTTGAACCGGAAGGTCGAGGAGCAGCGGGAGCGGGAGGTCCAGAGCTTAGTTGACCTGACCAAGCGCTATGGTGAGCTCAAGAAGGAGCTCGAGCCAACACTTGAGCAAAAGGCGGAGCTTCTGACGATAATCGAAAAGCTCGCAGCGCAAGTGCCCAGCGTGGCCGATGCACTCGAGCGCGCAGCCGAAGCTGGTCAACAGGTTCTTGAGACAACCGTGGAGTGGGTGTCGCAGGAGGATGTCATGCGCGCCGCTCTGGACTTGGAGCGTGCGAGGATCAAGCTTGCTGAGCTTGAGGAGCAGAACCGAAGGCTGCAGGAGCGCGGCGAGGCGCCACCGAGGGCACTGCTCACAGAAATCGCAACGACACGCCAGCTGGTCACAGAGCTCGAGAACGAGCTGGATGTCAGGCGGAACATGCTTGAGTTTCAGCAGTGGATGGCGTCACTCAAGGAAACGGAAGACCGACCAGAGCCGCCTCCAGGTCCAACTGACGAGGAAATCGCAGCGATGAAAGCAGCGTACGAGGCATTACACAACCTCCGAATCAAGCTGATTGCGGATGAGGCGGAACGTGAGCAGGAAGCGGCGTACAAAGCATTCAAGGATGCGGAAAAGAAAATTACGGCGGCCCAGGCTCTGGGTGCTGAAGAACGTTACGCTCTGCTTATGGAAGCCAACAGCATCTACATGGAGAAGCTCCACAGGATTCAGATGGAGCAGGAAGAGAAGCAGAGGAAGGCTGAGGAGGAACGGCTTGAGGCGGAGCGCGAGCTTGCGAGAGAACGCGTCAGCATACTGATGGACGAGCTCGAGTACAAGGCGAGACTTTACGCCTGGGACAAAGAGCAGTTCATCGATGCTCTGAACAGTGCAATCCAGGAAGCGGAGGAGGGCTCGGAGTACCAGAAGCAACTCATGGACGAGCTGGAACAGCTGAGGCGCGAGAAGATCCTCGAAGAGGCAGAAGAGAGGCGAAGAGCGCAGGAGGAGCAGCTCGCATTCATTGATGAGCTGAGGCTCCACTTCAGCAACCTCTTCGCTGACGTGGTCATGGGCGTGCGAACGTCAAGGGAGGCGTTCAGGTCGCTCGGCAGCTATCTACTGAGCTACTTTGTTAAGAAGGTCCTCGCGGCTATATCGGATGCGATCTGGGATGCCGTTGCTGCGGCGCGCGCCCTGAAGGCTGCTTTTGGCCTTCTGGGTTTCTTCTCTGCAGGTGCGGGCGGGGCTGGACTCCAGATCCTCGAAGGCGGGACAGCGCCACCGGTTTACGTTCAACATGGTGCTCTAATCAGGAAGCCAACGCTCGTACTCGCAGGCGAAGCAGGCGAGGCACGCCAGGGAGAGGTCATCTCGCCCGTGCCAATGCTCAGACGGATAATACGTGAGGAGCTAAGCGGTGCTTCGGCAGCGCAGATCAACATCAATCTTAGCGTCAATGCGATCGATTCCGCAGATGCTGAAGCATGGATCAAGGGCCGGGGTGGCGAGATCATAAAACGTGCAGTTTTGGACGGTTGGTTGAGATTACAGGGAGCGTAGCATGGCATCGACTTGCTATCTGTACATGATTAGCCATACCGATGATTGTGAGGCAACGATAACGAGCACAGCCGACGGCTATCATGTCGAAAACCTCCAAGACAGAGACAAATACACGCTCTGGATCGCCGGGAACAACAACGATCCACAACAACTCGACATGGACTTTGGGGAGGCAAAGGCGGTTCGCGCATTATTGATAGTTCATTCGAGTCTGTATACGCAGAATGCTGGGATAAAGCTCATAGTCGACGGCAATGATCAAGCTGGTTTTCCGAATCCTCAGTACCTCATCGGTAGCGCGACTCAGGCACATCTACCGACGAGTGATGACGAGCCACTGTGGTTCGAGCGCCTTGGGCAGACCGTTACAAAGAGGTACTGGCGTTTGGAGTTCTGGCATTCTGCGCCTACTCTCCTGCGCGTTTCAGATGTTTATCTGATGCCTGAGATTAACATAGGCTCCCACCCGGGCGGACCTTGGGGTCTGGACTTTCACGACACAACGACCCTGGAAGTTGGAGATGTTATCTATGGTGTTGCGCACAGCGAACCCGTAAGACGATTCAGGCTCGAGTTCAATCATCTCACGAAGAGTCAGGTGGACGAAATACTGGAAGGCTACAGCAGGGTAAAGGCTGGCTTCCTGCCCTTCCTCTACGTTGACGAGTTCGGTGTTAGGCGGCTCGTGAGATTGGAGGATCGACCGAGGGCAAGGCACCACCTCGGACCGTACTGGACGATGACGCTCAACATGATCGAGGAGCGGTGAGATGTCGCAGAGTGCACTTGAGCGACTCGACAAGCGCAACCTGAAGACGACGCTGATTGCACGTATCACCCTGCCTGATGGCACAAAGCTTTATCTTTCGAGTGCCTACGATCCTGTGGCAGAGATAGGTTTCAACGACGGTAGTGCCGTAAATCCAGTAATCATTTCCGTCTCTGGACTGTACTTTTCCGATCTGTCACGCACAACGGACGTCTCGCTGCTGTGTAGTAACAAGAAGCTTACCATGCAGTCTGGCAACCCGCTAACCGCGGCAGTCAAGTTTTCCGATCTGCTCGCCTCGGGACTTGATAGAGCGACTGTAGAGCTCAAGGAGCTCGTGGAAGCAGCGAAGCCGATCCGCCCCAGTACGTTCGACTCTGATGAGCTCACAATGGTCTTCACCGGGCGCATCCGCCGTCCAGTGAAGTACAGTGATGACGAGATACGGCTTACCGCTACAGCGGAGGACATAGCACTCCGCAGCGAATATCCCAAGGAGGTGCTGGGTGAGGATGCCGGGTACCAAGAGCAGCCCGAAACCCAACCGTTGCCTGTCCTGTGCGGAGACTGCTCGATTGAGGATGACGCGGGTGGTGCCGGCGTTTACACAGACATGGCGGCGCAGCCAGCCCTACCGTTTGACACGGTCAAGCGGCTCATCTTGGTCTCCACTAGGACAATCGGCGAGCTCGACAAGCTGACAATCAAGATTGGTGATCTACCGACCGGATATCTTCTGGACGACTGTCTGGAGCCTTACACCGATCCCGATCATCCGGCCTACGTGATCAGGCGAATCAAGGCAGTTGAGACTTCAGGTCCATGGACGACAGCTTCTCACGCGTTCTTCTTCGTCTTCACCGCCCGGTGTGCATCGGAACCCTTCGTGGACACCACCTACAACCACGAGGATGTAGCCAGAGAGGGGCAAACCGTGGAGCTGACACAAGATCAGCGACTCGCGGTGATGACCCCTGTGTTCACAAACGTTGGGGAGGCTTACTGCTTCCCATTCGGTGTTCAGTTCTGGATCCCGTGTGAGATGCCTGAGGGCGCCGAGCTGCGAATGGATTGGGCATACACGGAACGCAAGAGGGATGGCTGGACCGACAGCAGGTATATAGGTGTCTTCCGACGTGGTAATCTCCAGGGCGGCGGCATCCTCACGCCAGTCGTAGAAGCCGATAGTTACGCCTGGTACCTCAACGGCGAGCGCGGAATCTCATTTCGCACCCTGACTGCAGACTGGGCATGGTTCAGGCAGGAAACCGGGCTACGAATCACACTGCGCAGGCTGGATAGCGGCAGTGACCCTATTGTCATAAGAGGCATTTTCGCACGTGTCCCAGCGTATGTTCCATGCTGGTTTGGTCGGTTCAAGATTGCTGAGGACTGGCAGTTCGGCACGTGTGGCAGGGGTATTCCAACCTCTGGCCAGGAAGCTGAGCGTTGCCATCCGAGGGATGTGATCAAGGAAGTGATGCAGACTGTAATGGGCATAAGCTACCTCGACGTGGATTTCGCGCCAGTCGAATGGCTACAGCCCGTGGCAGGGTGGCGCTTTGGCTTCAGCTTGGCAGAACAGAGGTCAGGCTTGCGCCTCCTTGAGGATTTGGCGGAACAAGCAACAGCGAGGATTGTGCGGGATCCGGACGGGAAATATCGATTCCGGCTCCTGTCTCGGTATGGCGGTCAACCAGGATATCTTCGCGAGAGCCAGCCGCTTTCGTATCCGCTCCACATCGTGAGGCCTCCGGAGATTGAGCCACTGTCCGATGAGACAGTCAAGAACGTTATCGTGGTGCGTTATCGCTACGATGGCGACGAGCCAACTCGGGTTGCATGGGTTCACGGCGGAGCCTCGGACGACGGCTATGGGAGAAGGAATCCAGTTGCCGAACAAATCTCTCAATCGTCAATCCAGAAGTACGGAGAGCGGAGGCTTGAGATTGACGCGTGGGCAGTAAGAGACAGCGAAACCGCATGCGGTATTAGGGATTACTACCTTTCCAGGCATGCGGAGCCACAGACGCGGGTCACTGTTGATGTGCGACATATCGCATTACGACTCACAGTAGGCAAGCTTGTCCAGCTTGACGGGCTTGACGATGTGTTGCGCTACAATGGCGAATCCTGGTCGGGAAAGTGGTTTGAAATCGAAAGCATCAGGAGGAGGGGCGACCTCTACACGCTAACGCTCCTGTCGATCCCGCAGGTTGATGTCTCGCCTGCGGCAATGGTCGCACGAAGGGTCATGGTTGCGGGGGGTTGAGGATGATGAGGTGGATCCTAGCAGTGACCATCATTCTTGCTGTTGCGCTTCAGGCGCACGCTTATGAGCGGTTTCCAATCTACGTTGTCGACGCGGATGGCAACCCACTCACAGGACAGTCAATAAGGGCTGCCACAGCCGGTAGCTCGCCACCGGATACGAGCAACTACGACAGGGCTGTTGAGGTGGGAGCTGGCGAATACTACTTCAAGGTAGGCACAGGAGTAGGCGAGCTGCCCCCCGGTTACTATGATGTGTATCGAAATGGTGTGCTCAGTCCCGCGTGGACAAACATCTACATAGGTTTCGGCAATGTCCCGCCACTCAATTCTATCACGACGTCGCATATTGCGGATGCAACCATACGTCTGAATGAGGATATTGACCAGAGCTACGGTTCCACAACGGGCCCGGGCGGAACGGCGCTGACCTTGAGCTGGGATACAAAATTCGAATCGAATGGAACAGAGAAGTGTGTGAGCATCACGGGCGATGATTATGGGCAGGGCAACTACGCCAGCAAGGTGAGCCTCATAAGCACATCATTCAATGCTACAGGCAAAGACGACGATTGGAGCTCACCTCGCTGCTTTGACGCATCGCTCGTGAGTGACCCACTCTATGATGTAGCCGTGACAGATTATGCACAAACAGGTCCAGTCGGCTTCTACGCGAGGGTCCGTTGCTCCGAACGCGGCAAAGGAGCACATGTCATAGTCCAGCGTGGTGACGACCTCGGGAGCTATACCACGCCGATGGAGGTTGCTGGTTACTCGTTCTACGTGCGATCGGACTCCTTGGCCGAGTGGTGGAATCCGCCTTCAACTCATCAGGTTGCAGGGGTTGCAGGCCGTGTGTATGCTCAGCGGACACCCGAGGCGATAGGTGTGTTCGCGGATGTATACGCTGACTCTTCTGTTCCCTGGGCACATGGCGCGCATCTAAGGGTCTACGGCATTAGTGGCACCTACCCGGAATACGCCTACGGCGTCTACACCAATGTGCTGGGGGAGGGTGAGGTCTATGGACTCAAGACCCAGAGCTGGGGCAAGGGACAGGATGCCAGAGTCCGCGGATTGCACGTTGAGGCATGGCAGGACACTGCAATCGGACAGGGTGACTACATTCGTGGTGTTGAAAGCTGGGCAATGAGCGGCGCCTGGCATGGTGGTTCGCAGCCGGCACGTAAAGCCTACGGTGGCTTCTTTGCCGGCGGTGCCGATACCGCATACGGGATCTGGGCCGGCGCTGAATCAGATAACACCAATGCAGGCAACAAGGCCTACGGTGTTTACGGATCTGCAGCCAAGGCACCACGCAACTACGGCGTCTATGGTGAAGCCCTGTGTGCTGATCCCGATGCCGAAAACTATGGTGTGTATGGCATCGCAGCAAACGGCGGTGAAAACTGGGCTGGCTACTTTGTTGGTGGTGTAGCAGCAGACTCATTGCGGATACCGTCTACTGCCACTCCGGGCTATGCTGCAGTGCGGGCGGTAATCGAGACTGATCCAAGCGCTGGCTATGGAACGGGTCTTCAAGTGAAGACCACTGGCACGGGTGCGACCGGAATATGGCTAACTAGTGGAAGCGCCAGTGATCAATATGGACTCTATATCAGCGATTTCAGTGGTGGCGAACACGCCATCTATGTTTCAGCAGGAGAATCTGAGTTCCATGGTCCCATCATAGCTTCTGCCGGTATCAATGCCAGCACTATAAATGTACCGGCGAGCGGTTCAGCTCGTATTGCGGGTGTGGCCACCATTCCGGCTGGTCAACGGAGTGTTCTTATTAACCAAACCGCTTACGCATGGAGCGACTCGTTGGACATTATTGTCAGCGTTACACCGATAGGCAGACCTCCAAACGGCAGCTGGTGTGCAGCCAGCTTCACGGCGAGTACTTTTCGGATTTACCTTGAGCAGACACAAACGGCGGACCAGACGTTTCACTGGATCATCTTTGGTAATTCCATGGAGTAGCTGCCCCTAGAGCGGGCCTGCTCCTGACGAGCGCTGGGGTGATGGGAGGTGAGGTGTGGAATGCGCAAGATAGGTGCTATAGTTGGCTTGTTGGCAGTCCTCTCGGCAACCATTGGTTTCCAGACGTCCCGGTTTGATACCTACTGCCCCGGGCCTGGCACCGTCGGCATCGGTAGCCTCGACGAGCTGCTTTCTTTTTACCTTGACCTCGTGCCGGACGTCCGCACGTTGAGCGCGGTTCACTACGATGCTGACGATGTGGGATGGCTCTTTTGCCAGTTGGGATCGAGGGGAGAAAGCCTAATTACCTACGTCGGGCTGAACACTGTCTCCGCGCCGAAGTTGCAGATCGCGGGTCCTTATGCCCGGCTTAATCTTGGTGGTGATATAGTGCAGTTCTGGTGTGCCCATAGCCTCGGCTACCAGCACAGCCTGGATGGCGTGTCATACGATCAGGATTTCCAAATGGCTGGTCCTGGGCGTTCCATTTTCGACATTGACAGTAGCTGGGTTAGCCTTACCGCTGACCGCATTGAGAGGCTGGATAGCTGGTCCTTCACTAGGGCAAGCAGTAGAGACACCCTCCGGATAACTCGCCGAGCGATACAGCGGAAGGGTCAGATGTACATAGTCTACAGATACAGCATAACCAGGCTAAATATCAAACAGCCCAGCGACACGATACGCATCTTCTGGTATGACGAACCCTGGACGGGTCTGGCATCGCTAGCGAGCAGGCACAATGTTGGATATGTCCCAGCGTGGGGGCGCGTCTTTCGGTCGCGGCGATTTGCCGCGAGATCGATCAGTGCCTGTGCTTGCATGGTCGAGTACGGCAACCCCGCCGCCGCAATAGACACGCTTGCTGACGGCTCACAGAGCTACGGCAGCGCGGAGCTCAAACGGGACATCGGCGGCGGGTGCCGGGAGTGGATCGGGGCTTTCATAGCCTGGAACATGGATACCACAAGAGTCGATATAGTGCCTGATGAGTTTGTGTACGTAGACCAAGCGCCAACATCACTGAGCTCATGGCACTTCGATAGCACCGCAGTGAATTGCGACACAACCGATGTGCTTGACAGTTCGAACTCAAGGTATCTCGCTATACGTACGCGGAAATACATCATCACAAATGCGGATACATTGACATTTGAGTTTGCGGTAGGTGCGGCTAGAGTTGCTGACGACTGCAGTATACACGTCCCTCGGGTTTATTGGAGCGACGGCTCCTACTATGACTTTCCCCTAAACAGGTGAACGAGCAATGAGAGCGGTGAACGGTACATCCGTAAGAACTGTAGCCACAATTGTCAGTATAGCGCTTGCCTGCATCGCATTCGGGTGGGGTTTCGGGATCTCGAAGAGTGACAGCCTTGCTCAGCGCGTAGACGACCATGAGCAGAGACTGAGGGCAGTTGAAATCGAGACCACGGCATATCGCGCTGAAATTACTGCCCGGCTTGATGCGATACAGCAACAGCTGTCTGAGATAAGACGTGAGATCGAAAGGCTGAACCGCAATGACTCGTGAGGAGAAACGCGAGTACTTCGTCCGCTATGCGGAGGAGAACTTCGTCGGTCTGCCGTACCGATGGGGAGGTGATGACCCAATCAAGGGATTTGATTGCAGCGGCATGATCGTCGAACTGGGCAAGGCTGCCGGGTGGCTGCCATGGCGCGGTGACTGGACTGCGAACCAGCTCCTCCAGATGATGGTGGGCCAAGGGAGGTTGGTGGACGAACCAGCCCGCGGGGTGCTTGTGTTCTGGTGTGACAAGCCGAAACCGCCTTGCGTTGCCACGCACGTTGAGCTTTGCGTGAGCGACGAGCATGCCATTGGTGCTCACGGCAACTTCCGCGTGCGGACAGAGGCAGACGCTGTGCGGTTCAATGCCTACGTCTGTGTGCGACCAATTAACAGGCCAGATATAAGGCATAGGATCTATGCAGATCCATGGTGAGGAGGTGGAAGATGGCGGTAGAGGTGAAACCACCGAAGCTGTTGGGAGGCTCGAAGAAATTCACAACTACTTTCCTGATGCCACTGATCGGCTTCGCCATAGTCGCAGCCTCCATAAAGCTCTTGGGGCTTAGCGTGCGCGAGGCCACTGACCTGGCAATCAAGCTGTGTTCCCTTGGCGGAATTTATCTGGGTGGTGAGTTTGTGCGCGACATCCTTCGGGACAGGCGTGCGAACTAATGTGAGAGGAGGGGTCGACATGTTCAAGAGGATTCTGCTGCTCATCATCTGTGCAACTGTCATGCTGGCGGCTACAGAGGTTGTTGCGGACACCATGGTCGACGTTTCGGCTGGTGCCATCCTGATCGGCGAGGACTACTTCGGCAGGCCAGCGAAGGTCACGAATGGGATATCCGCAGGGCTGATGGTGCGTCCTGACACTCCTGATGGTCCAAGTAGGTTAATGTTCAGAGGGGGCTACATCCAGGACGCGTTTAGTACAGCTGGTGCGGTCTTCAAGGTTAAGGACTGGGCAGGCGTAGAGTGGTTTGCCGGCGGGCAGGCACTGTTCGAAGGGGACAGCACTAAGGAAATCCGTGTCGGTGTCATGCCGGAGATATCAGGTTTCTTTAAGCAAGGTGACAATAGATGGGAAGTTCGCTTAGGACTCGGATATCTGCCTGACGATAGGCTTGTGTTGATGGTGCGATTGGGTGCGATAACAGATTGAGATCAAGCGGCGAAGATAGAGAAATAGGGCACGCCTAAGAAGACGTGCCCTCAATCAGCTCCCCGTCCTCGACCCA
>CAZSTY010000005.1:0-14745 GCA_964609885.1 uncultured archaeon | reverse complement strand
ATAGGTTCATGAGTCCGAGTTCCCACGCCTTTTCGATGATGGGGCGGGGAAATTCTCCTGTCTTGTCGTAGTAGTGAGCATATGGTATCATGTACTCTTGTGCAAACTCCCGTGCCTTGAGCTGGAGATTCTTCTGTTCCTCTGTCAATGAGAAATCAATCATAGTGGTCCCTCACCTGAAGTCATAGAGTTCTCCATTCACTTGGAGGTATTTGTGAGTTATCGAACCGGCCGAATACAGTCGTTGGAAAGCTGGTCATTCGGCCTCCGCTGTTATGTGCTTGACGACCTCAGGCAGGCTCCACTTCAGCTCTAGCTCAAGCGCCCCCTCGTCAGGGCCCGGACATCTCCTCACGCATGTCCGGCATGCCACACACAACCAAAGGTCCACCTCTATGTGACCGAATCCCGGTGCCTCACGCTGCAACATGATGTTCTCCGTCGGTCGACGCGTTGCAAGACTGCGCACGGTCCGGTAGAACAATGCCTTGTTAGCAGGTAGCTTCTCCAGCGACTCTTCACTGAATTCAAAGAACTGTGGAATCTCAACGACTGGTTTCAGGAAGATGGCATCCTCTGGGCATGCCAGTTCACAAGACTTGCAGCCAAGGCATTTGGAGTGATCCCAGTTGATTGTTCCGAAGCCGAGGAGCGGCGCATACCCCATCATATCGCGGTACTCATCCATGACAGTGGGCACATCCACATCCATAAGGTCGTCAATGGTCACTTTGGGGCGCGTACTGGGTATGCGAGCCCGTGTCCTATATGCCATGGCGAGTGCGGACTTGATCTTCCCCTCAATGTTGGTGAGAATGTCCTCTGCCACAACTGCTCCGCCCACATTCAGCTTGGCCATCTTGTCCCGCGACTTGGAGAAGATCTCGATGGTGTTGACAAGTCTGCCAATGTCCTTCGGAGTGAGTTTCTCGACAAGGGCCTCCAGTTCTTTCATGGCAGGAGCAAGGTCACGTGCAAGAGCCGTCACAGTCTGCACAGCCACCTCTGCCTCATTTGGTGTCCTTGGCACATCATACAGAACGTATCCGTGTGTTTCACCTGCAATGGTCAACAGCTCATCGCGTTTCATTCTTAGAAGGTGTTGTAGCACGCGATCGGGTGGGATTCCAGTCCGCTCAGCAAGATCCTTGACGGTCATGGCCCCATGCTCTCTGATTAGTAACAGAATTGTGCCTCTCTCAATCTCATTGTCCAGATACGTGTCCATTATGCGTCTATAGACCTCGGGGTCAAGTTTCTCGCCGTATACGTTTGTGCCCTCCACAAGGTTGGGGCCCTTCTCAAGTGTAATCTTGAGTCTGAATCGGGCGAAGGCCTCTAGACCCGCAGATATCAAGAGTTTCAGTTGTTCCGTATCAGTCGAGGCAGGAGTGCTCAGCGCAGCCTCTGTACTCTTATCCGCAAGCTCGCGTAGTTGTTTGACGCTATCGGCCAGTCTAGTTTCATCGTATTCTCCAAGCAGTTGCAGCCGCTCCAATACGGAGGACAGTCGACTCAGAGCGTCGTTGAGGGTCTTGGCAGTCGTTTCATCAACGGTCTTTACGAGGCTTCTGAACTGTTGCACTACTCGCTTGATTACAAGAGTGCTCTCCGGTACTGCCCCCAAGACACGCGCAAAGACTGGTGCATCACCCTCCACGCCCACTATCTCCACGTCAGAACGCTGAATCATGGTGATTATCGCCCGTTGGACTAGGGCTGGGGTTGTCTTCATGAGCTCGGCCAGCTGGGGAACCGTTCTTGAGCCCATATGATTGAGTATGAACATGATGATGCCGCGGCGCATCTCGGTGACCATATTCTCGGCAACAAGCCTTGCAAACCTGTCATCAGGGATACGGCCCTCCCGTCGCCCTCGTTTCAATTGAGCTGCTGCTCTCAGAAACGGTCCATACCGTGTCTTGGACCCCAGTTTCTGAAGCTCTGCAAGAACATTCTCTGGGTCCTCCATTGCACGGTCGACGAGATTGGCGAATGTTTCTGTTATCTCCTTCAGCTCGTTTTCGGCAGTTTCCGCATCTGCGGCACGTTGTCTATCGTACTCGTCGATGACAGTTTCTATCTCGTCAATTATCGCTGGTAAAGGCGCGACGACTTCTGCGACATCGATTGCATCAAGTTGGGGCTCTGTTTCCTCACTCACATCTTGGTGCTTCGCCTCGGCCTCCTGAAGTAGACCGAGAAGCGTTGATAGGGAGCCAGACTCACCCGTCTTAAGGGCGGCCTCGAGATTGTTGATGGCCTCTGAGAGGATAGACGGGTCCGTGATCTGATCTATGATTCCTGTTCTCTCCACTGCGGTCAGAAACTCTTGGAAGTACTTCTCCGGGTATGCAACGATCTCTGCCGTGAGAGGTGACAGCTCTTCCTTGAGTAGTCTAATCTCCTCATTCACGCGGCTCAGCGGGATTGCGGCGTCTTCCTTGAGGCCGCCGAGGACCATAATCATGTCCAGCATCCGTTGGCGCTTCGGAGGAATGTGCCGTTCCTGAGTGGCTGCGTCGCTCATTCTGTCACCTCCACCCATCTTCCAGCCGTGCCGGTGTGCACGGGCGTGGGCCCAAGCTCCCTTGCTCGCCTGACCATCTCCTCGACGGCCCTTGTGAATCTCTCAGGCTCAGCACTGAACATTCGGAACATATCCACTCTCTCGCCCCTCCAGCCAATTGCGTTGAGGATGTCGCGAGCAACATCTACCTGCGACTGTGCAATCTCGTTCCCAGTGCCACCCATGTGACAGCGGTCTGTTTCGCAGGCCGCTATCATGACTGTACTGGCACCGTGTTCAAAGGCCTTTAGAATGTCGATTATACTCACGCGCCCTGCGCAAGGGACGGGAATGAATCGAGTGCTGGCGGGGTACTGCATCCTGCGTGTTCCCACAATGTCAATCGTGGACACCGCACATTCCTCACAGTGGAAACAGAGTGTGATTGGATAGTCCGGCCCAGCATCTTGAAGTGTGGCCGCAATTTGGGCCCACAGCTGCTCGTTGCTGAGAAAGTTGAGCTGGGTGGCACCCGAGGGGCAAAGGCTCTGACACACACCACATGCATGGCAATTCAGGGTGTCGATAGCCGCCTTGAACAGGAACTTCTCGGTGTCCTCTTCAGCATCTGTCTGTTCAATCATAATGGGTACGCCGCGAGGACACTGCTGGGCACATAGGCTACAACCTACGCAATCATCAACATTCAACACCGCACCACGTGCCACGGCTTCTATCTCTCCGCCCTGCAACTCATTATGGATCACGAGTGCTCCTGCTTGTGCCTCCGTGACAGCCTCATAGACGAACTGTGGCCGCGTGACGGCCCCAACAGCGACAACACCTCTCCGGCGAGTTTCGTTTCGTCGCAACTTGCCGTAGAGTTCCTTGATGTGGCCATCACTCTCAATCGCATATCCGAGGCTCTCTGACAGCTCGTATAGTCCGTCCGGGGGCAACACTGCAGCTGATAACACGACGAGGTCAGGTGTGGTTTCGAAGTACTGGTCGAGAAGTGAGTCGTAGATGCGGACATGCGTCTGCCCGTTTTCCTCCCACACCATACCGACTCGGCCTCTGATGTAGTCTACTCCCTTCTCTCTTGACTCCTTGTAGATGATCTCGTGCTCAAATGGCACTCTAATGTCCATGTAGACGATCCTGACATGGGCATCGGGAACCCTCTTGAGAATCTCAAGAGCATTGTCTATGGCGAAGGTGCAACACAGCTTACTGCAGTCACGCTTGTATGCTTCCGAGCGGCTCCCAACACACTGAACCATGACGACCTCCTTGATTGGTCCGCCGTCTGAGGGTTTCTTCAGATCTCCACTCGTCAACATTTCCGACAGTTCGTATTGCGTGACCACATCAGGGTTCTTGCCGTACCTGTACTCTTCCATCATCGTAGGCTTGAACTCTTTGAAGCCTGTGGCAATCACCACCGCAGATGTATCAAGAGTGCCCTCCTCCTCGTCGCAGACGTAGTGAACGGTGAAGTCCCCCATCTCACCCTCAACAAACTTCACTTGCGTTCTGGTCATCACTGTGATTCTCTTGTCACTCTCCAAGGACTTGAGCCGACTGTCAAGTATTTCTCTACCTGACTTGCCTGTGGGTGCAACGACAGGGAGGTTTGCAACATGTCCCCCCAGCCTGTCGCTCAGCTCGATTAGCGTGATATCGTACCCTAACCCCGATAGGCTGAGGGCAGCCTCGATACCTGCAATGCCACCGCCGATGACAGTGACATGTTTCTTGACGTTCTTTGTCTGTACTGTCAGGGGGGTTGCCAAGTTTGAGAGCGCGACCCCTCCCCTCACCATGTCGAGAGCCTTCCGTGTTGCTTCATCGGTGTTCTCATGTACCCAGGCGCAGTGTTCACGAATATTGACATATTGAATCATGGACGTGTCTGTTCCAGCCTGAGCTATCCTATAATTGACTCTCGGCCGAAGCTTCTGGGCGGTACAGGCCGCTATCACCACACGTCCACCCGCCTCCTCGATTATGTCCTTCAGCCTTGCGAGCCCGTCCTCCTGACACAGTGTTTCGAGGAGTATGACCGACGAAACCCCGTCCATCTTTCCGATCTCTGTCTGCAGGAAGTCGTAGTCGAGCTTCAGAGTATTCCCACAATTGCACAACACCACGGCTGACTTCTCGCCCATCCTTTGATCACTTCCTGCTCTGAAGTATCTTTGAAACAACCGCTCTTGCCTGAGTCACGCTCTCAGGAACTTCGGCTGGGCCTAATGCTGCACCGCATGCATAGACATGATCACCCGCCACGACAGTTTCCTCGGGGGCGAGGTCGTGGGGGGCGACAAATCCGCTTGCGGACTTCAGTCCCAATGCCTCGATTATCCTGTTTCCTCCCTCCGGTGGCTCCAGCGCAGAGGAGAGCACAAACAGGTCCGTATGGAATCTGAGGTACCTGTCGAGTAGAGAATCATAAACAATCACGTCTAGTCCGCCGTCTGGGGCGGGGGCAAGTCGCTGCACACGCCCACGGATGAAGTTCACCCCTGCAGCCCTAGCATCACGATAGTATCGCTCGTGTCTGTCATAGGTACGGATGTCCATGTAGACAATGCTGACATCTATGTTCTCACGTTCCTTTGCAATGATGTTCGCATGTTTCAATGCGAAGACACAACAGATCTTCGAACAATAGGGGTAGTGGTTCTCATCACGGCTTCCCACGCACTGGACCATGAGAACATGGCTGACTGGTGCACCGTCAGACGGTCTTAGAAGTGTACCCCTAGTTTCTCCATTGGGGTCAAGCATCTTTGCGAGTTCAAGTTGAGTCACAACGTCGGGATACTTTCCGTACCCGTATTCGTCCATGTTGACAGGCTTCATCTCGTGATAGCCTGTGGCAACGATGATGTCGGACACAGTGATGGTTTCTTCTGCCGGCTTGGCGTCCAGATTGATTGCCTTTGTCGGGCACTCCTCGACCGCTCGCTGGACGCCGTCATCAGCTCTAGTCGGATCGTAGACGACAGCCTGTGGCTGGCACTGCGGGGATACCAGCGCGAATGCATTCGAGTGTTTCATGCAGATGCCGCACATTATGCACTTGACGGGGTCAACATATTGTGGTCCTATGGCAAGCTTGACCTGAAACCTGCCGGGTTCGCCAGAGATCTCGCTGACCGTCGTATTGATTCGAAGCTCGATGTTCGGTTGATCAAGAAGGGCACTCCTATAGAAGCACTTTCGAATGCCTGGTCTGTCCCTGTTGCTCTCGAAACAGTAGAAGCAGTCATCGGTTGGAAACGCCTTGTAGAGATCCAGCGCGTTCCCACCAACTGTCGTCTTCTGCTCCACTAGCACGACCCTGATGCCTGAGTCGGCCAGCTCCACTGCTGCGGTCAGCCCTGCAACGCCAGCTCCGATGATGAGTACCGGGTCCGACACGTCCTGCCTCACCTCTCCTATCCCGTGAGATGATCGAGTATCGGATCCGCTGGGACCCGGTTCATGCTTAGTCCAACGTCATCCTCGCTCATTCCCATTGCCAACGCGAGAATCTGGGGATAGAACAGAACAGGCAGGTTGTATTCCTCTCCATACGTGTCTTTGATTCCAAATTGCTGAAGGTCGAGCTGGTTTCCACAGGCCGGGCACACGACCATTATGAACTCGGCACCAGCATCCTTTATCGACTTGAGTTTGTCCCGTGCGAGTCGTACCGCGAGAGGCTCGTTCACCGGCAGGACGGTGGCACCGCAGCACTGCTTCCAGAGTGGATACTCGACAACAGTGGCCCCCGTGACACGAAGCAGTTCGTCAAAGATGTCGGGGGTGACCTCTGTCACATCAGCCGGCCTCAAGAGATGGCACCCGTAGTGTATCGCAATCCTTACACCATCTAGAGGCCGTGTGACCTTCTTCTTGATCTCCTCGATGCCGATGTCGGTATACATGGCCTCGATGACATGTCTGACCCTCACGGTTCCTCTTAACTCAAGTCCGAACTTCTCCAGCTCCTGATTCACCTTCTTCATGTCCTCCTCATCATGTTTGAGGTGGTAGAGGACATCTTTCAAGGAGCCGAAGCAGCCGTTGCACGGCGTGACGATATCATGTCCCGTCTTCTCACCTATCGCCAGCGTTCTGGCATTGACCAATAGCCAACCAAAGTAGTCGACGGCCCTTAGATTCGGGCTGCCACAGCATCCTACTCCCTCCATATAGTTGAGTTCCATTCCCAGTGCTTCTGCGACCTTCAGCGTGGCAGCCTCGTAGTTGGGGTAGTTTGCTGGAACACTGCATCCCATGTAGAGGTTATACGTCGGCATCTCACTGATCACCGCCCACAAGCCTGCCAGTACGCGTCCCCTTCAGGATGGCCTTGAACTCGTCAGTGGAGAGTCCTGGAACCTCCGGCTCAAGATCGAGATCTTCTCTCTCCCAGTCCGCTGTGACAACATAGAGCTGTCCCTTCTCCAGTAGTTCCTTGGCTAGCCCCAGGATGTTCTCTGGCACATGCCCCTCCTCTGCTGCGAGGTTCTTGCAGTCAAACAGGATGTCGGTCACCCTGACATTCTGAGGGCAGCGTTCTTGACACTGGAAACAAGTCAGGCACTCCCATATCTCTCGAGACGTGAGCACCTCTTCTCGCATTCCCAGCAGAATCATGCGAATCAGTTGATGCGGCTTGTACTTCCATTGGTTCGCAATGGGGCAGGCCGCTGTACAGGTGGAACAGGCAAAACAGGCACTCAGCTCATCACCATCGGGCATGCTCTGAATCTCTCGGCGAAAGTCCCGATCCAGCTTCGACATGTCTATTGGCTCAATTAAGGTGACCGGCGGTCCAGCCTTCTCATCGGTTTCTGTCATCGTCGTCACACCTTTGTTGCGGACGCCGTCTGGCTAGGCGATAGGTGGAACTGCAACATTCGTGCCAGTATTAAAAGCTTCAGAAAAACAGGCTGCCGATAACGCCTCTTGGTCGTCCTGAGAGGCTCTGTTCATTCCTGTGATTGACTTGGGAGTCCCTTCTTGTAGACTAATAGCATTAGCAGCGACATCCAGCCTATGACAACCACTTCGTATATCACGACATACACGGGTTCAAGCGTGTTCAGCGGGTACGTGAAGGCCCCCCAAAGAGCAAGACACACACAGATAGTCCATGCAATCACAATTACGAGCTGTCGCTGTATTCTCATGCATTCCCACTCCTGCACGACGCTCTTATCATTTTCGAAGGTCCTCAGACAGTGCGGCAACGCTTGTTGCGATGTCTTGCCACATCTGGTCTGTCTGGCTACGAAGCACCGAGAGTGCCCGCAGGATGTATCCCTTGACAGCATCAGGATTACCGTGAAGCTCCCTTAGTGTGTCTTCTCCAGTGGACAATAGACGAAGGACTCCGGTGAGGGCCACCTGAAATCGCTCAAACCCCTCGGCGCATTCTCCATGTTTCTGTTCAACAGCATCCAGTATGTCTTGAAGACGGTGGAGAATGTCCTCTATTTCCATATCTAATCGCGCTCCACATCCTGTGTGACCACCCTGACGACCGTGCCATCACGTAACCACGCCTGCGCATTCGCAACTGGAATCGTAGCCACATCTTCCCTCTCGAATGGTCCGTATGTCTTCTCATCCAGCCCTATGAATGGTGTATCAATAGACCGTGTGAACATCACGGTCACATACTCCATCCCACCATTCTCTGTGGCCTCTACGTCACCGGTCGTTCTCTCCACCTTTGTGTCAACAGACACACTGCCGGTGAGAACGGATTCCAAGAAGGAGGCGTGGGCACCGACTCCACGTGAAACCCTATTGTAAAACTCCTCCTCTGCTATGGTCATCACTCCAGCCGGGGGTTGTTGTGCAAGTGCGGCTTCCAGTATCTTTCTCATTCTGATCTTGAGGAGGTCCGTCAACATGTACTCGAGATTCTCAATCTCTCGCGTGTAGATCTCCACTTGCAGATTGTTATCGGCAGGCACTTCTGTGAGAGCAAGCCTTACGTGCGATAGATACTCTGCCATCTTTCCCACGGTCAAATCATCTAGGTCTTGAAGTTCCTCCGAGTCTATCTCCCTCTCCCAGATGCGTCGTATGTTGTCATAGTTCAGTTCAGTCAAGAACCGCAACCCCCTTGCATAACAGGAACATGGCAGCACTCATAGGAAGGTCAACGACCTCGTCGCCGTAGGGTCCATATAACTCATCACCAATCCGAAACCTTGGCACCTCTAGTAGACCGCCCAGCACCCTGACACGCAGACTATCCGCGCCAAAGGCAAGCGCATCTGCAAATGGGTCGAAGTCCTCTATTGATTCTCTCGTGAGTCGCGCGACGACAAAACCGGTCTTGCCGTGGATACTTCCGATGAGTCTTATCACTCTGTGCACATCGTGTGTCACAGGTACATCTATCTTGCCACCGTACATGGCCACAGCGACTGTGGCTATCTCTCTCCACGACTTCACGCTTATGCCTGCACCCCTCCAGAACTCCGGCGGGTTCTTCAATAGTCCGGCAATGATGGACTCCCTATTTCTCTTCAGCCGCGAAACCCAATGCTGCCCCCCTTGATACGAGTCGATGTTCCGTATCAAGTTCACGATGGCATCTGCAACACGACCGCCCCATCCCGCAAGACTGCGCGCAGGGGCTTGAGGAATGTTCAGTGTCGTCCCAACAACGCTATTCCCATCGAAACCGACACCCGTGATCTCATGGGCTATCTCGACACGTGCCGCAGAGTCCAGCTTGAAGACGCGGGGGTCCCTGACACGGATGTGGTATCCTCGATGCCCGCTGTAATTGATGACAATCTGGTCGGAATCAATCCCGAAGTCGCCCACTAAGAACTCGTCGTAGACGCGCAGGGTGTTTCGACGGGCGTCGTCCATACATCTGTCACAGATCCACTTTCGTCTGTGAAACTCCAGTCCACCGCACGAAGGGCATCCCCGTTCTGGAGGCTCCCCCCAACCTGTCTTCATGCAATCCGGATTCGCACACACCCAGCTGTCGTGTTCTTGCGTACAGGGTGCATCTAGGTGGTCTGCATCGATATCAAAGACAAGCTCAGCCCCCTGCCACTGTTTTTCCTGCATGCTTCTTGCTACCGGGATATTGTAGAAGGCAGCAGAGTGATAGACGCTATGCGGGGCCCGTGCTGCAAGCTCAGCTCTCATGGCCTCTGCGGTCCGGAAGCCGAGATGCCGTGACCAGTTTGTAGATGTGACTGTGGGCGACTTGCACACGGGGCAGACAGATGGCCTTTGAATCGCAGTTCCCTTTCTACCACAACCCACGTATACGGTGTGGCCCGAGGCATCTGTTTCGGCCCGGCGTGTGCAACGCCAAGTATACTCCCACGTTTCCAAGGCGAACTCTCGCATGTGGAGCCTATCCGGGATGTCGATGTCGGCCGCATGGCCTCTATAATACTGCTGGAACATGAGGCGTAGGAACTTCTGCCGTTTCTCTCGTTCCCTTGAGGACATTACGGTGACAGCTCCCGATGGTGTCTATGCATGAGGATTGGGGCCACTTCTCTACGGACTCTCCACTGACGGAGTGAGGTCCACATGCCTCTGTTTTCTTCTTCTGAATACGGTTTCTATCTCCTCCGCTCAATCCGCGGGGCGAGAATGAACCTGATAGCGCCGCCCTCGGCGACAGAGAACTCCATCTGAATCGGCTTGTCTGTCGCAAACTGGAGCACAAGACTGTCGCTTGACATCGCCTTTGAGATCTCTGACAGATAGCTGAGCGAGTACATCGCGGTGGCCGGTTTCTCCACCTGAAGGTCATACAATGGTGACTCGTCACCTATCTTGAGAGCGACCTGAGCCTCACCAATGCCGCCCTCGCCAGTAAACGTCAGGGACTCTTTGTCTGCATGAATCTTGATATGTCCCGAAACCACCCCAATGTCCTTGACTGCCTGCTTGAACGCGTTCGCATACATCTCCGCACGAACATCATATGGCATTGGCTTGCTCTTTCTCTCCTCGTCCGGCGGTGTCAGGAGCATCAGACTGAACTTTCTGTCAGCTTGGCCAATCATTCGAATCTCGAATCTCTGTGTCTTCTCGTCGAGGCTGAACTCCAGTCTGTCGTCGCTGGCCATTCTCTTACTGATTTTGACCAGCTCGTCTACACCAAGACAGACGACATGCTCGCCCTTGCAAGTGTATTCTTGGAATACCCCCGCTGGGAGCTTGAGGTCAATCATTGCTGCTTTCGACGAGTCGAGCTGACACAGCGAGATTCCGGTTTCCGATATCACGAAGTTGACCTCTGTCAGAAGAGTGGCAAGGGCATCCACTATCTGTTTCCAGGTCTTGGTACTATCAAGGGTCGCATGAAACATGTCTGCTCCTCCATTCAAGTTGCTCGCTCATGAGCCGAATCCAGTTGAGATTCACCCATCCGCATCACGAACAGTATCAGTCTGTGCCGGACCTCCTCACTGAGGATGTGGTTCATCATCACGCGTTCCCCAATTAAAATAGCTTGCCTCTGGTCGCAGGTGGCTCACCGGACTAGATATGAATGTACCTCTCTCTCTAGGTCTAGTGTCCTCTTGAACTCTCGTATGTCCAAATCAGTGATATCGTGTGCAATCTCAGCATTGAGAATCAGAGTCTTTCCGTGGTCCGTCTTCTTCTCTGTCACTTCTCCGATTAGGATGTACTTGTGCTCCACCTCGAGTTGCCCCTCGACAATCACTTGGATGGATCCGGCATTGTCCACATCATCCATCAAGTCCTGCACAATGGCCGTACCTGGGCGTGCCTCGATGACCAGTCCGATGACCCTAATGGGGCCTTCAATGTCACTGGTCAATGAACGAATCGTGACCAGTGGTGAGGGGCGTCTGGCTCTGAAAGACTTCTCGCTCATATACCTCGTCTCCGCGAAGACCTCACTCGTACTGTCGCGCACATGGTAAAAAGGTCCACGGGGCCCTCAGCCGCCGTATTCGCGCCATGTGTACTTACACTTGGTACACCGATAGAACTCGGTGGCCCCTTCATCTCCTCTCCGTGTCTGAACGGTCCAATAGTATGCCTCGTTATTGCCACACTTTGGGCATGTGGCTTTTGTAACGGGCATCGGGATGGAGTCATCCTCTACGACCACAATCTTGTCGCGCGGTGACTTCTTGATTTTGTGTGACACCCTGAGATTGCCCTTCAACTCTCTCGTGTGGCCGCAGCTACGACATTTCAGGACGCGAGTCCCATCCTCCAATGTTACTGGGACCATCATCGCGCCACACTTATCGCAGAACTCCATGACACGGAACCTCGCGCGTTGCCCTCGTGGCGATGAATCCTCAAATTAAGGCTTACGTCGCGGTAGCATAAGGCGAACGTTACTGTTACTCTCTGGGAAGTCTTGAGGCCATGGTTTCTAGGAGCTTTTGAAATGCCAAGGCTGCAGCCTCTGCCTCTCGCTTTCTACTCATCCTATCATCGATGACAAGACTGCCTCTCAGAATCGTGATGATCTCTTCTATGGTTGTCTGCCCCGTGAGCCAGAGATATGCCATTATGGCCTCATAGGCATCGCCGGCGGCCCCTGCGTCAGTTCGTCTTCCAATCTGCCCGTAGATTGGGTTAGATCGGATGGCCTTGGCAAGAACGCTGTCTCTGACCTTCTCCCCGACCATCTTGCCGATGGTAAGACTCTTTGCCACAGAATAGCATAGGTTCACAAGCGTGTCGCCAATCTGAGCTAGGCCTGTGTCATTCATAATCTCCCGTGCAGTCTTATGATGTACCAGCGACCGCCACAAACGACCACGCGCCCGCAGGGATCCAGAGTGTCTACTTGACCTCGTGGTCAGAGACTGCTTGCACGAACTTCTTGCGGAACTCCTCCGTACGCGCAAGCATCTTCTCCAACGCCTCTCTCAAGACAACGTTGGCCTGTCGACGCTTCGTCCTGAGTGTGAACACGGGATTTGCCAAAAGGGGATGGTCAATGCTGTATCCCGCAAACTCCACCGCCGGCTCCTCTAGGAGGGTCTTGCGGAGGAGGTTGCAGAAGGAGTGGCCCTCCCCCACTATCTCAATCTTCAACTCGTATCTGCTGCTCTCTAAGACTCGTGGTTCCATGATTACCTTCTCCTCTTGATGAATGATCTGCGCGGACCTGATGTCCTTCCTCGTGGTGAGCGTCTATCACCTCTAGGCCTCGATGGGGCTCTTCTGCCGGTGCTAGGTCTTGATGATCTGTCCCTTCTCGGTGGGCCCCGTGTCATCCTCCTTCGCGGTGCGAGGTCAGGCCGCGGTTCCAAGCCGAATCGCAGACCATAATCATTGGCTGTTTCACGGGTTTCTCTGTTCTCGCACTTCAGACAGATCATGTTGTTGTGCGTAGTTACCGTCAGGGGGTTGCCGCACTTCCCGCACTTTGCGAAGATTACTCCGAACTCCGGGCCAACGAGGCTCAACTGAACCGGTAGAGTGTGCGTGTTCAGGGCCCTAGCCCGGACTATGTCGCCGGGTTTGAGAACATCGTACATAGACTTCACATAACGTCTTGTGACATTGCTGATGTGAATCTCTCCTACAAGGGGGTTGTGAATGTCCACTCCATTTCGTCGGACGATGTTGACTTCTGCTCGCTGATCGTAAACGTTGATGACCTCACCAAGAAGGACATCTCCTCGTATTGGCAGAGCGAGCCGCACAGAGCCGTCAGGATCAACGACTTTTATCTCCCGCCTCTTGACATCTACTGCTACCTCGCCCGAGGTGGCCGCATACACTATTCCGTTCTCTTCATAGGTGCCGAAACTTGGAGAGAACTCTTCAATCACGCACAGTTGATCACCAGGCACCACTATGTCCCCGCTCTTGACATCTGCCACTTCTGTCACCTCTCTTTCATCTCGATTCGATACAGATCCACTCTTGTCATATGCCTCTCTTTTCTATGGAACTCGAACAGCCTTCGAATCGGGAACTCGAACGTTTCAACCTGGGTCACGATTCCTCCGAGTTTCTCGATGTTCCTCGTCAGGAATTGTCTGTTCTTTTCACCTGCCAGATGGATGCTGTACGTCACTCTGGCTATGGACAGTGCCTTCCTCAGGAAGACTAGGTCGGCTCCACGTTTCTTGACCCCAAAGGGAGGATTGCTCACCACAGTATCTATGGTCTCTCTAAACTCCAGAGAAGAGACCTCCCCTAGGACCCAGTCTGTCGTGCCATCTGTCCCGAGCAATTTCGAGTTCCGTTGGCAGACCTTTAAGGCTTTGGATTGTATATCAACTCCAATGGCACGACGAGCACCCATCAGGGCTGCACCAAGGGCAAAGACCCCATCCCCGCATCCGAGATCGCACACGACCTTGTCAGCAATGTCCCCGTGCTCCATCTGCGCAGCATAAATTATGGCTGCTGCAATGGTTGCAGGCGTGGGATAGTCCTCCAGTCTGACCTCCCTCTCGGACCTTCTCTCTATCGCCTCAAGTGCAATCTCTAAGTCCCGGAGTTTCATGACGAGTGTGTCCTCTTCCGTATTACGGCGCGTGTGGCCACTCGTACTGTTGATATGACTTTTGATGATAATGCCTGTTGGTCAGCTAGATTGCTTGGTAATACGTGCCTTTATCTCCACAGGCTCCACAGGCTCCAATGGAAACAGTGGAAACAACGACGACTTCCAGTGGAGATGTGAAGCTGAGTTGGAGAAGCCGCTTGACAAACTCTTCGACAAGTTCCTGCAGGGCCAGTCAATCTTCCGCAATCGAAACGCGTTGAGACCGACCTTTGTGCCCGACAAGCTCCCGTACCGTGACGAACAGATGAGCAGGATTGCGTCCATTCTTGGGCCTGCGCTTCGTGGTGCACCGCCATCGAATATCCTCTGCTACGGGAAGACTGGGACGGGCAAGACAGTTGTCGCGAAGTACGTCCTCAAGGCACTGATTGACAAGGCCACCGAGAGCAGCGTCCGGCCCCCATTGAGTGCCTTTGTGAATTGTCGTATCGTGGGCACCAACTATCGAGTGTTGAGAAGTCTGTGCGAACAGATTGATGCACGAATGCCTGATGGTTCCGAGGTCCCATTCACCGGTCTTCCCACCGACGAGATTCGCAGTGTTCTCAAGAACAAGCTCGACGAGGAGGCTAACATTCTGGTTGTGGTTCTTGATGAGGTTGATAGTCTACTCAAGCGTGATGTCACCCAAGGCAACGATATCCTGTACGGCCTCACACGGATG
>CAZSTY010000004.1:9920-15271 GCA_964609885.1 uncultured archaeon | reverse complement strand
ATTCCACCCCCGCTCGTGGAGGGCTTGTCCAAGAGCCCTTGCATTCTTGAGAATCTGATCCGTATAATCATGCCCAAACTCAATCATCTCGGCGAGGGCCACGGCAAGTCCTGCAACGTTATGCAGGTGGTGATTGCTCATCAGACCTGGAAACGCAGCTCTCTTGATGGCATCAGCGAACTCCTCCCTCGACAACACTATCCCATGTTGAGGTCCCGGCATAGTCTTGTGCGTGGAGGCTGTCATCACATCGGCTCCCTCTCGCAACGGATCTTGGAACCGACCGGCTGCGATTAGCCCTGACACATGTGCCGAGTCATACCCGATGTGCATCCCGTACTCATCGGCAATTTCGCGGAACTCCTTCACCGGATGTGGGAACAGAAAGACACTTCCACCAAAGAGCAGAAACTTGACATCCTTCCCGTCTTGGAAAAGCCCTCTTATCTTCTTGGCACTCGCATCCACGTCGATATTGAACTCCTGCTCGTCAAAGACCCAATTCTGGACCTTATGCCCCCGAACAGCTCCAGCCGTTCCGCCGAGGTTCCCCCGTGCATGGGATATGTGCCCGCCATGTGCGATTGACAGCGCCATCATTCGATCGCCCGGCTTCATGAATGCTGTATACATCATCAGGTTCGCAACAACACCCGAAACCGGCCGTACATCAGCGAACTCGGCGCGGAAGAGCTTCTTTGCTAGGTCTATGCAGATTAGTTCCACCTCGTCTATGTACTTGCAACCTGCATATACTCGTTCTCCGGGCCACCCCTCAGCGTAGCGGTCTCTGAAGTCACAGACAATAGCCGACCTGACCGCTGGTGAGGACACATTCTCTGAGGCAATCAAGTTGATCGTGTTGTGCATCCAGCCGTCATGTTTCTCAATCAAGTCGAACACTCTATCGTAGAGCTCCTTGTGCTCGCTCACTTTCGACACTCCCTAAAGTGGTACTTCCAATCACGGCGCAGTACTCCCAGTGTTATATGACTTGTGACTGATGTGTGCCGAGTGGAAACACCGCAATCTCTATAAACTCAAGCCTGCGTTCGCATCTTGTGGGCCAGTGGCTAAGCCAGGTATAGCGACAGGCTCTTAGTCCTCTCAGCTGCTGCTGAGTGGTGGAGGCACTTGTTGGTCGGGGGTTCAAATCCCCCCTGGCCCGCCACGATTTCTGCTCAGACAATCAACGTGCAGTGTCACAAAGTCATGGCAGGTTGAGGGAAGGATTTATCGGGCCGAAATCACACAGGTGAAGCATTCCGGTCCTTGAGGTGTTGTAATGAGTAATGTAGTGCGGTCCAACAAGTTCCTTCTCACAGCACTGGTCCTGAGTGTCGTGATCGGAGGAATGTCTTTTGCCAATCTACCTCCGGCTGTCCCTGCCACGGATGTCCAGACAATCAATGGTGTCACGTTTGATTTCTCTGACTACGGCTTGGCTGATCATGAGGTCTTGGCTCTTTTCAATTACCTCTATACCCTTGTGAGTTCGGAATATCAGGGATATGGCGAGTGGGACGGTTGGAACTTTCGTGAGGAACTGCACGGGTTGGCACACTACGTTCTTGCATTCATGACGTATGCCACCTCTACACTCTTTGAAACCACTCCCGGATATCGTACAGACTACTACCGAAGCTTCGCCTACGACTTGATCAAACGAATGAATACAACTGAGGACGAATGGGGCACTAACAGTGTGGAGTATTGGGAGTGGACGCATCCCGAGTACAACTACAACACCTACTACTGGCCGAATGCAACGGACCCAAGTGGCCTATATATCGGTGGTTTTCGCGGCCCCGCTAACATCATGTGGACTGGTCACTACACACTGATGATGACCCTGTACGAGCGGAACTTCCACACCGGCGAGATGACTGACGAGATAACTTGGTTCATAGATGATTGGAACAACTCTCTTCTGACAGATGGCTTCGGAAACCCGAAGGACGGCGGAATCTGGGGCGTTGGACTAATCCCATGCGAACCATACATCGTATTCGCCCAATGCAACTCCATCCCAATCTTCTGTACGGAGATATACGACAATCTTTACGGCACCAACTATCGACCGATGTGGGACTACGGCCTCAACCTCATCAATACTGTGATGCAAGACCAATACGGCCTCTTCATAGACGGGTACTATGTTTCACGGCCCACCAGCACCTATTACAATCCTGACAGACTTCCCGCAACAATCCCTGGCCCCCAGCAAGATTTGTACCTACGAGATGGAACACCAAAGGTATCATCATACTGTGACGCGTGGGCCCTAGACTTTCTCGAATACACACAACCCGAGGAAACCGCCCATGACTACCCCATCTTCCTACAACACTTCCGCAAGGACCTCTCGGGCGACATGATGTATATCGTTGACACTTACACTAACACGAAGGGTTTCGGCACATTCGACATTCTTGGTTCTCTCTTCACGTTGCCGCTCGCGAAACAACGCGGCGACTTTGTAACTCGTGACAGAGTCCTGAACTTCTTGATGAGCCTCTTCAACAAGGTGTGGTCCGATGATGGACGCATGATGTATGTAGACACATCATCCCTCGAACCATTCCTTGAGAGCGTGCTGAGTTTTGGCTACATCTGGGCAAAGACGCCCGTCACAATGCGGGACCTAGGAGATGCGCGGTCTGCAGACTTCTGGAACTATCCTTACATCAGCGCTGCAGACGATGACTACATCTGGGTGTATCAGGCCCAATGGGACCCGGAGAAGCAGGGCTTCATACTTAATGTCCGTGTTGACCAGACTGCAACACTAACCTTCAGCAATTTCCAGTCGCAACCGACTGCATACTTGCATGGAGTTCCTCTCACTACGCTGACCGCCTCCGGTAGTGACTATACCCTCACGCTTGAGCCGGGGACCTACCAGATTGTGATAGTTGAGGGGGTGTGACGGCATGGCAGAAGAGAGTCGCTCAGTGTCAGGTGTTCAGCGCATTCTCAAAATACTGCATCTGAACGGTGCATATGTTGCAGTCCTGACCGTGGTCTATGGCCTGTTGGGTGCACTAATTGTCATGGCCCTCCTATGGTTACCCCAGCCATACAAGATGATCTCGATAATCAAGTTGGGTCTTGTGCCGGCCCTTGCAGTCATTGCGGTCGTGGGTGCGATACGTGGTCCCATTGCAGGTTTCGTGTCGGGCTTCGTTGGCACGTTCATGTACGATCTCGTTATTCGCGGGACTATTGTGACAATGGGCCTAACGGCCGCCTCTTACGGCATACTCGGATTTGTCGTGGGGCTGGCCTCCTATAGCTTTGAAAATGGTCGGTCTCTCCTTAAACTATCAATACTGTCAGCAGTTGGTCTTGTGTTGGCTGTGTTGGTCATAGTGCTGACGGGCTTGACGGTAGAGGGCTACGCAACACTTGTCGCAATTGCATACGTTCTGTTGCCACTGCTAACGACAGGACTACCCTCTGTGTTGTTCCTGACCCCACTGTTTGCCCGACTGTGGTTCGAGTTTGTCAAGCGGTTCATACCGTCTGCGCTGAACAGCTAGTCGATTCAACCGTTACTCGGTAATCTTACCGGCAAGCTTGCACTCGGCACACAGCCCCCTAATCTCCAGTGTGCGTGAGATCACTGTGAAACCTGTTTCTCTCTCAATCTTCTCTGCAATGGAACTGAGAGATGAACACTCATAATCCTGGACTTTTCCACAGCCTTTGCATACCAAGTTGATATGGGGGTGTGTGTTGGGATCAAATCGTGCTGAATCTCCTGGAACAGCTATGCCCTCTACCAATCCAATCTCTTGGAACAGATGTATGGTGTTGTATACAGTTGCAAGGCTGATTGATGGATCGGAATCCTTGGCGTACCTGTGGATGTCCGCAATCGTGGGGTGTGAACCAGCCCTCCAGACCGCTTCGTAAATAGTGATACGTTGAGGTGTGGCTCTATAACCCCGACTGCGAATCATCTCTGCAATCTCTGACCTTGATGCTGTCATATCAGTGGTGCTTGGGAACAAATACAAATAAAACTATTCTTATCTACAGACAACTCTTTGCTAATAACAAGTCTTAAATACGAATGATTCTAAACAAAGTCAGTTCTCCACCTTTGGTCGGAGAAACCGTAGAACAAAGAAAGGTGAATATCGAAATGGAAACGCAAGAGGTTGAAAAGCGAATGCTTCTGATTGGAGAGGAAGTTCCCGACTTTGAGGCAATGACTACCCACGGGAAAATCAAGTTCTCAGATTGGGCAAAGGGCAGCTGGGTGATTCTGTTCTCCCACCCTGCAGATTTCACCCCAGTCTGCACGACAGAGTTCATGGCATTTGCGGACATCTACGATGAGCTCAAGAAGCGAAACGTGAAGCTCATCGGCCTGAGCATTGACAGTATCTACTCACACATCGCGTGGACCCGTGCCATCAAGGAGAAACTTGGCAAGGACATCCCGTTCCCGATTATCGAGGATCTCAGTATGAATGTTGCCAAGAAATACGGCATGATTCACCCCGCGCAGAGCAGCACTGCAGCTGTTCGTGCGGTGTTCTTCATTGATCCAGAATTCAAGCTGCGTGCACTCATCTACTACCCCTTGAGCAATGGACGCAACATGCAGGAGATACTTCGCGTCATAGACGCATTCCAAGTGTCTGACAAGTACGGTGTCGCTACTCCAGCCAACTGGCAGCCTGGTGATGAGGTCATAGTTCCACCTCCCCAGACCACCGAGGAGGCCGAGAAGCGCCTCAAGGAAGGGTACGACTGCGCAGACTGGTTCTTCTGCAAGAAGAAAGTCTAATTTCAGAAGCAATTGCCAGAGTCTGGGCCCTGTCCCAGACTCGCTACTCTTTCTCAAGTGTATCTCCGTACAAGGTCCTCATAGATTTCAAGCAACTGGGCAGTATGTCTTGAGATGTCGAACCGTGACTCTACGGTTCTACGTGCCTCTGCTCCCATCTTGTTTCTCTCAGCCGGGTTCCCGAGGATGCTATGCACAGCATCCGCAAGTTCTGTTGCGCTGTCTGGAGCTACCACGATCCCGTCCCGACCAGGGGTGATTATCTCACTGGGACCGAAAACATTTGTAGAAACCACTGCTGTCTGACAAGCCATTGCCTCAACAATGGACAAGCCGAACGGCTCTCTTCGTGAAGGATAAATGAAGACCTTAGACCGGTTGATTATCTCTGGAACCATTTCGAGTGGGATGACTCCCAAGTATTCTACCGTGCTATCTAAGTTCAGTCGTTCAAGTTCACTCAACAACGTGTTTCTGAATGATCCCTCACCAGTTATCACCATTGACACATTATGCTGTTTCTCTTTCGACAGCAGTTGGAGCATTGATG
>CAZSTY010000004.1:0-9910 GCA_964609885.1 uncultured archaeon | reverse complement strand
TTGATGGAATCAAGTCGACACCTTTCTCCAACTCCAGCCGCCCCATGAATGCAATATCCCATGACTTCCCCATCCCCCGAAGTCTTCTGAATACCTGAAGGTCAACGCCGATGTATGACAGTTCGACTCGGCATTGGGAGCCCAACCACCTTGTGAGAGCCCGTGTCACATGTTTGCTCACCCCAAGGACGATGTCAAACAGGGCGAACTGAGCCAGCTGACCATAGTCGGTTGTCCGCTCTCCACTTGGCAAGACGAGGTGCTTGGGAAGTCCGTGAACCGTAAGGACCGTTGGAGGCGTCCTGTGCGAGATCCGGAGTCTATGAAGCACTCTGTTGAATATCACATAGGTGCTATGTGCGTGAATGATATCGGGATGAAACTCGTTCAGCACATCGCCGAGTTCTGGGATCAGCATCTCGACGTTTCTCTCAATGTCGTCGCGAGAGAACAGTTCGTTCACGATACGGTCCCGCTCGCTCTCAGGATATGCATAGTACTCCCATTTTCGGGCCTCCAGAAGATTTCCCCTGAGATTGCGGACGATAAGATGATCTATCTGCTCTGTTGGCTTCGTTCTCCTGTGAGCTGCCTGAGTCACAACTATGCATTCATGGCCTCTCAGAGCAAGGTGTTTAGAGAGGTAGTAGAGATAGGACTCGTAGCCCCCCAGACCGGCAGGATTAAGGCTGTCACACAGATGTAGTATCCTCATATGCCGAACCACGGGTTTCCTTTCTGGCCTGCCTTTCTACATTTCGGAGTCTACGACGCACATGGTTACAGGAATAGGATCGATTGAACATGAGAACAGGTCATGGCGTTCGTGTAGTGTTTCGTGATCGGGATGTGGTGCAAGACCCGAATCTTCGTGTCTATGTCGTTTTGGGTCACATTCAGCCGCCAGACCGGGTCCTGTGCTTTCTAAAATACGTTCCTGATTCTGGGGGCCGTTGGGTGTCCTCAGGGGTGAGATATCGTCGTGTCTTCTGGGGTGGCGTCGAATCCGTCGTGTCTTCTCTTGATGAAGTTCCAAGGGACTACCTAGTGTGGGACCCTCACTTCAATACACGATTGACAGAAATCCCCTCCGATTGTGTGATGAACCACTTTTTCCCTGAGGAGAGGCTTCGCCAGATTCTACATGAGGGGCCTGCTGACCATCTAGAACAGAGGGCTGTATCATTAGCTGAGGCTCTTCATGACACGCTCGGCATCTCGTTTGACAGCATTGGTGTGGGCGGGAGCATAGCATGGGGGGCGCACAATCCGAACTATTCCGACGTAAACATGAATATCTACGGATTCGAGAACGCATGGTGTCTGGAGCATGGTTATGACGCACTAGTATCTGAGAACAGCCACCTTCTTCTTCGGTCTGGTGATGACTGGCACAATGCCAAGCAGCGCCTTTTGTCACGTGTCACGGGAGTCACAATGACTGACCTTCAGAGGCTATTCCAGCGCCGGCGAGCACTCTATTGCAGTGACATGTGCATTGGAATCACCCCTGTCCTAAATCCTCATGAGTCTCCTATACCGTACGGGTCGGAGTCGTACGAAACAGTCTTGAGTAGGCCTCTCTGTACTCGTTTCAGGGTAGATGACGCTCGATATGGACTCTTTCTACCGTCAATCATCTACGGCGAGTCGGACTGGATTCCCGAAATCAATGGGCGGGCCTCCCGCTTGATGATCTATGAGGGTGCGTTTAGAGGTCTTGTTCGAGATGGTGACCGCTTGGAAGTATGTGGGGCTCTCCAAAGGATCATCCGGCCCTCTTCCCATGGTTCCGAGGATGATCACCCCCAGTTTCAGCTGATGATTGGGACACAGTCAGGAGCGGGCCGGGAGTACATGCGACTGCTCTGAACAGTACAAGTCACAAGCTCGGCTGGTTTGAGCAGCGGCCCCATCACAAGTGTCATAGGCTGGTCTGAATAGTTGACGCATGTGACTGTAGTTCGACCGTACGTCCGGGTTATTGCAAAAGATGCAGAAACTGTGCGAAGAAGACTGGCTGGTCTTGGGCTCATAGACAGTGAGTGCAAGGTTCAGAAGGGCGAGACGACAGTATATTTTCCTCTTCGCCGATTCCCAAACGATGAGGAGCTTGCCCAGATTGGGAGTGACATGGTGATTGAAACTTCCACTCGCGAATTTCAGCCTGTACGTAGTGGTCCCAAGGACCTTGCTGAGGCGTTAAGGGGAGTACTTGAGCTCGAAGAGATTGAGCTTCTGCCGCGCGCGTACGACCTAGTTGGGGATATCGCGGTGCTTGAGATTCCGGACGAATTGTTCGAGCATCGTTTTCTAATTGGCCGTGCGTTTCACCGGCTGCATCCGAACTTTGCCACTGTGTTGTGTAAGCGGGGGGCAGTTACAGGTCTGACACGGGTGCGAAACTATGAGGTATTGTCGGGTCAACCGAAGACCGACACGATACATACGGAGTACGGTTGTAGAATTGCCGTGGATTTGGCCAAAGCATACTTCAGCCCCCGTCTTCTTGAGGAGCACCATCGAGTTGCCCTGCTGGTAAGAGATGGTGAGAAGGTTCTCGACATGTTCACAGGTGTCGGTCCTTTTGCACTCCATATCGCTCGACTACACACTGCGGAAGTGATTGCTGTCGATATCAATCCACATGCCATAGATCTCTTGAAGAAGAGTATTCAGTTGAATCGCTTACGCGGCACAATCAGACCAGTTGTCGCAGATGCCCACGAGTACGTCCCCACAGCATTCGACCACGATGTGGACCGTGTGATAATGAACCACCCATCTGGCGCATCCGAGTTCGTGGAGGATGCTTGCACTGCTGTTCGACCCGGCGGCGTCATCCACTACTATGATTTCATTGGGGGACCAAATCCAGAAGACGAGCTAGTATCTAAGGCACATCGCTTGGTCAGAAACGCTGGGCGTGCGATTAAGGAGGTGTCTTCAATACGCAGGGTTCGTGATAGCGCCCCGTATGAGTACCAGATGGTTCTAGATGCTGTCATTGAATGAAACAGAGTTCACACTCAATTACTGCTTCTGGGTTTCTTAATCGCTCCACGAACTCTCTGTCGAGATCCCTAGCGGCCTTGTCTGCCCCAATCATTAGCGTTCTTGGGCACTGGAATGTGCTCTTTCTGGCCACCATGCAGAGTGAGCTCAAGTACGTCAGATGGCTTCCGCCATGCCCTACTATGACTTCCTCCATTCCATCAACCATGAGTTTCAGTTGTATCTCGGTGTCTGATTCGGTGGCAAGTCTTTTCACATGCTCTGGGAGATCTTGCAGAGCAAGAGTCGCTGCAATACCAACGATACAGTCACCTCGCCTTGTTAGACTTGTTTCTTTGGTAATCTCTAGGGTTGTCGCGTGTGTGCTCAGTATGTTTCTATGGCCTTGTGCAGTGAAAGACACCCGATACATACAACTAGCTTCTGCAGTGAACGCTTTTATCAGTGCATGGTCTGTGTTTCAATGATACAGATGCCACACGGCTCCCTCAGTGAGGCAAAAGAGCGTCTGATTGAGCGTCTGAAGAACATGGGATACATTCGAAGTGAGGCAGTTGAACGCGCGTTCAGAAGAGTGCCCCGCGAGGAGTTTGTCCTGCCTCATATGCGCTCTGATGCCTATCGTGATACACCATTGCCAATTCTCAAAGGTCAGACAATCTCAGCACCGCATATGTGCGCTATAATGTGTGAGGATCTCCGGCTCAAAGAGGGTCATCAAGTACTTGAGGTGGGTGCTGGATCTGGATACCATGCTGCGCTGTGCGCAGAGATAGTCGCTCCTGCTGGTTCGTCAACTCCTGGTCACGTGTACACAATTGAGATAATCGGCGATCTTGTACGGTTCGCGCGAGAGAACCTAGAACGCGCTGGCTATACTGACAGAGTCACCCTAATCCGTGGTGATGGGGGTCTGGGACTCCCTGAGCACGCCCCATTCGACCGAATACTTGTTACAGCAGCGGCACCAGCCGTGCCGCCCCCTCTTGTTGAGCAGTTAGCACCTGGCGGAGTCATGCTCATCCCTGTGGGTTCCAGAGGCTTCTTTCAGAGTCTTGTTATTGTCGAAAAGACATCCGACTCAAAGATACGGCAGCGCCACTGGGGAGGCGTAGCTTTCGTACCACTGACCGGAAGATTCGGTCATTGAGTAGAGTCCACTCGGTGAAGCGGTACGACCCTTAGTGTTATGACATTACGATCATCAAGTTTCAGTTCATTACGGAGTTGAATGGGAGCAATCACCTCAAGGATATCTGGGCTGTGATGAGTCCGCTGTGCTATCACGATTGCCGCGTCGACACGGTTGTTGACCTTGACTCTATAGCATATCACGTCACCAAATGTTCTCCCCTCATGACTAAACCCCTTCACAACTAACGGAGGGGTCTTTCTCATCGCCGACACCGCCCTCTTTGACTCTTCGTCAATGACCTTGACATTCAGGGTCCCCGGATACGGTCTAAACCCAAGTGCCTGCTCGAATCTTGAGGAATAGATGCCAACGTAGTACGCCCCTTCGCCCAGACCTGCCGTGACGACCCCCTCAATGATAATCTCGTCACTTGGAGGTACGAATGCTGCCTCGAGGTCCGCTAGGACCTGTCTGAGCATCTCTCTTCCCCTATCCGTGACTTGGACTATCATTCCTCCCACTGAATGCACCCTGCTCACAAGGCCCTCATTGACACACTCCGCTATTCGTCGTGATGCTGTCTGCTGACTGACTCCGAGCATCTCCCCAAGCTCTCGTGTGGTCAATGTCTGTCTTCTGTACACTGCACCCTTCTTCGCAAGGGCGTACAACGTGAACCACATCTCGGGCGAAATCATTCTTGTCCCTCTTTCAGTCTGCCCTCGAACTTTCTAAGCTCTTCCACAAGCCAGCTCTGTTGGTGTGCCAGTGTGACATCACCCCGCGTTCTCTCAACAAGACCTCTCGCCACATCGCACTTGCGTCGAAGGTCGGGAACTAGGGCACTCGGGAAATCAAGACCATGGAGTTCATCGAGTATGTTCTCCATCAGGCTGAGCAACTGCTCTGCTCGCAAAAGCTCTTGGTTTCTCAAGGCGTCAAGGGCTGCTCTTCTTAGCTCTCCAACAGTATCAGCAAGCCCCGTCAGATACGGTCTCGTCGGAATACCAAGATCCTCCGGTGGAACGTACGTGCCATCTCTCAATAGTGAGAGAACATTGGATGCCTCCGCAATCTCCTGCCACGCAGTTTCTAGAATTCTACTCTTGGACAGAAATCTGCTTTGCTCAGCCATCTCGGTGGCCGAAGCAACGATTCCGTGCGCCTCCTCTATTAGACGCTCTGCAGTGTCGAAATTTCCCCTGTGAACCTCCTTGATGGCATCACTGCACTTTCGCACAGCCTCACGTGCCTTGGGCAGAATGTTCTCTCGAATAGAATCGTCCCTCTCAATCTCCTCCCGAAGTCGCTCAATAATCTCTCCAAGTCCCATGACTATCCGCTCATTCTGTTCTCCTTGTCTGTATCTTCTCTATTTGTTTGCTCCGAGTCAGTAGTACCACCCGGCTCTCTACCTGTTCATCCTGAACATAGTATCCCGTGAGAGCGGCCAGCTTTCTTGCAAAAGCTCTAATCTCCCTGTGGGGCGGTGCATTATGCCGCTCTAGTCGTCCACGCGATGCACCCACGTACATGTATCCCTTTACCTCCACGTAGTCAGGCTCCCCGAGCAAGATGAGGCTCGCGTACTTACGAATCTTCTCCATGTTGTACCCGTAAACCATCGTGAGCCTATTGGCTGTCCTAGTTGAGAATGACTGAAGAATCTCTTGTGACTCCCTAAGCCGTGCCCACCCATCCTTTATCATGGGTCTACAGACACGCCGGTAGGTTTCCTCATCCGGTGCTGCAAGTGTAACGTAGAGTTGAGTAGGCGGAGTCAAGCGACTGAGAACCCTAGGCATCGTGCCGTTGGTGACGAGAAACGATGTCATCCCACGTTTGTGGACCTCTTCTATAAATTCACTTAGCAGTGGGTATAGGGTCGGCTCGCCTGCCAGCGAGATGGCAACGTGTTTCGGATCCCTTGCCTCAAGATACTTTTCCAGAGGCACAGGCGCTCCAGCCTCAGGATTGTAGCCCCCTAGTGAACGCAGGTTCGCCATCAACGTGGCATCAAGGAGTTCCCTAGGTCCCAGTACGTCACTCTCACCTACTTCGGTCTGATTCCAGCGCACACCAACGTCTGCTGGTGTCACACGCCAGCAGAATCGGCACTGATGCGTGCACTTGTCCACGACCGGAGTCATCTGGACGCATCTATGGGACTCGATTCCGTAGAAGCGTTGCTTATAGCATACCTTTCCCTCGAGGAGACTCTTGTGTTGCCACTGGCAGGCCTTGAACGCTCCTCTCTCTCCGAGCAGATGGTATCCCTGCCGCTGAAGACGTTCCCTCAGTTTCGATGGCATCTGTCCGCTCATTCTGTTCGAACGCGAGTACAAATCACATCTTATCAGAGTTTGGCATCAGGTCTTTCTGTGACGCAGTGTGGCAAGGTGTCTTGCAATGCGTTCTTGATTTCCCCAAGAGCCTGTCACGAATCCCTTTCTTGAGAGGTCCCCCAGTCGCCTTCTGGTTTCTGTGTCAAGCTCGCCTGGCGGCATGCTCGCAAAATCGCTGCCCGGTAGTGGCATAAATACGTGGGCGTGTATCTTCGCCCCCATGTCTATGAGCTCTTCACATATTCGGATGCTCCTCTCTCGATCCGCGGGGGTTTCACCAGGTAGCCCGAATATCATATCGATATGAGGGATGAAACCCGTATCTAGTGCAATGCGTGCTGCGTTGATGCCGTCATCGACTGTATGGTGTCTATTGCAAATCTCGAGAACCCTATCACTACCGGATTGGAGCCCAATTTGGAGTGTCGTGTTTGCCACATATTTCCGCATCATACGAAGAATCTCATGCGTGACAAATTCGGGACGAACTTCAGAGGGAAACGATCCAAAGTACAACTCATCCAATCCATCTATGGTCGAGGTTCTCTCTAGTAGCTCCTTCAGTTTCTCAGGTTTCGTCCTACGGCCATGACCTCCATACGACAATGCGTTGGGCGAGAGAAACCAGGCTCGCTTGAATCCCCGTTTTTCAACGGCCTGCTGAAGCCAGAAACGGACTCTCTCAATAGACCTGTGCCTAACGACTCCTCCTGTGAGGAACGGGGTGCTGCAGAACTTACATTTGAATGGGCAGCCGCGCGTGACCTCAATTGGTCCCACTATGTTTCGTCCTATGGCGAATGGTGGATACTCATCAAGATTGACCCTAGGTAAGTCTCTGGGCTTGGGAATGATTTTGGTATCAGCCGTCACCACCCCTGCGATTCCATCAACAGACTTTCCAGTTGTTAGTCGCCGAAGTATTTCCGGGAAGACGCGTTCACCCTCACCAACGACCACGATGTCGAACCCCATATCGACTAGGTCCATGGGTCTTGTGCTAGCGTGAGGGCCTCCTGCCATCAGTACAATCTGGTCACCGAACACATCTCGGAGATGTCGGACTTCATATTCAACCCTCTGAAGTTGAGTGCTCATCACAGAGTACGCGATGGCAACGTTTCCGGACTGCAGTTCCTCGCGAATGAGATTGTCAGGAATCTCAGACGGAACTAGAACACGGAGGTCTACTAGGTGAGGGTCCACTTCGACGGCCCCGAGCAAGGCCGCCACACTGTATCTGGACTGCTGATGGAACCTGAATACTAGCGTTTCTATTGCCAAGTCGCGCACACGCATCACGGTGGCCTATTCTACAACTCTCTCTGATACGCCATCGGCAGTGACCGTCATCACATGAATCCTTCCGCCTGATTGTGCGTCTCTGGTCATACCGGCCCGAACGGCTGCAATTGCGATTTCCTCGGCCTGCTTGACGGTCAGATCCTTCTTGAACTCTCTCTCAAGAACACCGTACGCGGTCTGGGTACCAGTGCCCGCGGCTGTGAACTCGTCTGGGATGAGTGAACCGCCCATGTCGAGAGTGTATAGGGCAGGACCACCTTCGTCGACGCCAACAATCACGGTCTGAATGTATAGCGGCATCATTCTCCTAGCGTAGAGCGTGTTGGCGACCATCTTAGCTAATGCCTTCACACTGATTGATTTCTTGTTATGAAGCTCGTAGAGTTTGATTTGTGCCTGTAGTCTGTTTACAAGCATCTGATAGTCTGAGGTGAGACCTGCGGAGGCTAGGATTATCCTGTCAGTAAGCTTGAAGGCCTTTATGCCCTTGTCACTGAGAATCATGGTGCCCCAACTGATCAGCGAATCGGTAGCAACCACTGCTCCATCCTTGCATTTGATTCCAACAACTGTTGCTCCTGTGGGAAGTGCCATAAGTGTGCCTCCGTATCCTGTCGGCTCTCAGCCTAGGTCATTCCATCCTTTTTAAAAACTTTACATAGCACGTCTTTTCACTGATGTATGACTCTAGGGCTGGATAATCTATGCGCTGGCTGAATCCCTTTGCAAATCTCCCAACGATAATGACTGCAGAGGAGATAATCCGCTACGCTCATACACGCTCTGTTCGCCTAAGCATGAAGAGTTCCCGTCGTCTTAGCAAGCTCGAGCGCACACGGATTCGCGAGATTGCGCGTCTACAAGAGTTCACGAAACAGGTGAAGATGAAACTGCGTGATGCGGTTGAGAAGTTTCCATCTCTTGATAGAATACACCCCTTCTATTCAGAGCTAACTCAGATTCTCATAGGGATTGACCGGCTGAAGCAGGCATTGGGCGCGGTCTACAATTGTATAGGTCCAATCGACGACATCACAAATCGACACATCCAAGCCATGAAGCTATCCGAAGACTACAAGCAGATAAAGAGATCAAGAAGTGCGGCCAAGGGACGCATAGCCTCAATCCTACGTGCAACATCAAAGAACTTGGACCTCATAATCGAGGCAAAGAAGACTCTCTCAAGACTGCCTGGTGTCGCCCCCAATACCCCAACGATCGTATGTGCTGGTTTTCCTAACGTTGGGAAATCGACCTTGGTCCGTGCGGTTTCCTCGGCTGAGCCAGAGATTGCATACTATCCGTTTACGACCAAAGACGTGATAGTTGGTCATCTGTTTGTTGGGCAGCAACGCGTTCAGGTCGTAGACACTCCGGGCATCTTGGATCGTCCGATGAGTGAGCGGAATGAGATTGAGCGCACGGCGATTGCTGCACTAAAGTACCTCGCTCATGTCCTCATCTTCATATTTGACCCCTCTGAGGCCTGTGGGTGGAACATGGATGAACAGGTAAATCTCTACAATGAAGTACGCAGGATGTTTCCACTTAATCCAGTTCTTACAGTTCTCAACAAAGTGGACATTACTCCACCCGATGCATTGGAGGCGGCAAGACAAAGGATTCCTCATGCCATGGAGATTGTGGCATCAGAGGGGAAGGGTGTACGGGAGCTGCTCGATCTTGCTCTATCCGAGATTGATCTCCCTGAGGAGGGCGATGTGTCGTTGGTTTCGCCTCTCTCACGAGAATCAGGCAAGCCCCCGGCCTCTGACTGAGAGTTTTCCTCTTCCATCTGGAAAGGTGTCTAATCTCATCTCTGTGCCGAGGATATTTCCTGCAACCCACACGTTGGTTTCAAGATGGGATGTGACCTTGGTGATTCCGATGACACTATCCCCCTCGGCAAGTGCCAAATATGGGACAAGCATATCGGAAACATGAGAGTCGACTGCCATTCCCGTCGATAACTCGCTGACAAGCTTTCTCGCGGCCTCCTGCCCCACAGTTTCAGCGGGCTTTCCTCTCTCTCCAAGGCTGTCTGCACCCACTCTTGCACCAGTGTCCGATACAGCCCAGAGAACGATTCCGCTCCCCGGTCCTCTGTGGG
>CAZSTY010000003.1:0-16123 GCA_964609885.1 uncultured archaeon | reverse complement strand
CACTCGAGGAGGCCTTCGGAATCGCTGATGAGGTGCTCGCGGGAATGGTCAAGGGCATCACCGAAACAATCACCCTCCCTAGCCTGATTAATCTCGATTATGCTGATGTACGATCAATCATTTGTAACGGTGGTGTCGCTCTTGTAGGCGTGGGTGAGGCCTCGGGCGAGAACCGTGCAGAAGAGGCAATAAGAAATGCTCTTGAGAGCCCTCTGCTTGAGGTGGAATGGGCAGGAGCCACTGGCGCACTGATCCATATCACAGGTGGCCCCGACATGTCCCTTGCGGAGGCGAATCGCGTCGGCGAGCTTGTTTCCGAGAAAATGAGTTCCGACGCTCAAGTGATATGGGGGGCACGGGTGGACCCGCGGCTGAGTGGTGTTCTTCGTGTAATGCTGATTCTGACCGGGGTGAAAAGCCCTCAGCTCTTACCGCGATCGAAGGATGACAAGAAGGCATCTGTTACCCCTGGTCGCAGGAGATTGAGTGAGCTTGGCCTATTGACCGGTACAGGTAGTTCCGCGGGCGCGCTCGACCCGCGGAAGATTCGTGCAGATCTGCGGAGCATTGGAAAGTTTCCAATGAGTTCTCGCCGTTCGTGGGAGGACAGGCTTCTTCCGATACCACGGGCCCCTCGTCCCTCGACATCAGGAACTAGAGAGGATTCTCCGAAGCGTAGCTTGGACGAGCTAGGCATCCGGCGTCTGATAGAATGAATGCTTGGCTAGAAGGTGAGCGTACTCGTCAACCATTGTGCAGTTCGGTGGTCGCAGCAACACGCCTACTATCGACTGTCCTTCTAGAACTCAGGTGTGCTCAATCACTCGTATCCATGTCAGTCGAGTCCGTGCTGCTCCATCCACTCTCTCGCGATGGCAGCGACACGCTCGTACAGGGGTCCCGAGCCATCTACACCCTCTGGGGTCACGCGAATCTTATTCATGACAACTATTACTCCCGTATCGGGGAAGTATCTGACCCCACCCGGCGGGAAGACCTTCTCGAGCTCTTTTGCAAGGCCCTCCAGACTGATCTCCTTCTCGGTCACCGAGAATGAAACGATGCTGCTGCCGTAGATGAAGATACGAGGAATCCGGGTATCATCGTCGGTGGTCACGTCTGCAAGGACCACGGTCAGGGTGTTCTGATCTACACCCTTCAACGTACCAGTATAGCTCTTTCCCGTGTTGGTCACGACATTGACGGTGGCACCAATCACGGATGCAATCTCTCTATTGAACGCTCTTGTTGCTGCGACTTCCGACATCCATATTCACCACTAAGATAACTGTGACTGCGGCACGCCCGCCCTTGGCAGTCTTAAAAGGATAGCCATGCAGCTTGTGCGTGCTGTCCTCATTCTGATGAATTGAACTTACACTTTAAGATGTTGCCGCCTGAGAACAGTTAATAACACACTCCATACTGCGTGCAGGCCGACGCAGTGAGGTGTGCCCTTGATAGACACCGACGTTCACTTCTCCAGACATTATCTACGTGAGGAGGCCCTTCCCACTCCGTTTTGTCCCGGTTGTGGCAATGGCATTATCACTAATGCATTCCTAAAGGCAGTTCGCGATCTTGGTCACAAGGATCTCAGCGGCTTCGCGTTTGTTTCAGGCATTGGCTGTGGCGCGTGGATTCCCTCCCCTCATTTCAAGGCTGACACACTTCACACAACTCATGGCCGGGCAATCGCGTTTGCCACGGGCCTGAAGCTCGCGCGACCCGAGCTTGAAGTCGTTGTGATAAGTGGTGATGGTGACCTTGCAGCGATTGGCGGGAACCATCTGATTCATGCGGCCCGCAGGAATGTGGACATGACGGTAATCTGTTCTACAAACTTCATATACGGGATGACTGGCGGGCAGGTGGCTCCCACGACCTTCACCGGTGATAAGACCACCACCTCACCGTACGGCAATCCCGAGAGGCCGTTCGATCTCGCAAGACTTGTGGCTGCCGCAGGTGCTAACTATGTCGCGCGCTGGACCACGGCACACCCTATCCAAGCATCACGAGCAATCAAGAAGGCACTTCAACGCAAGGGCTTCTCATTCGTGGAGATACTGAGTCAGTGTCCCACTGCCTACGGTCGGCGGACTGGTGCCGGCTCTGCACCTGAGATGCTGAAATGGTTCAAGAAACTGCCCGTGCGCAAGAGAGGTGCCACAGTCGAACAGGCGGTCCCGACAAAACTTGGCCAAGATCTGGGGGAGTTCGCTGACCGTGAGGACCCAAGCCTATTGGAGGCACTGGGTCGGCTCCCGAGATGAGGTGACACCGATGCGAACAGAGGTTAGAATCGCAGGAACAGGAGGGATGGGTGTCGTGCTTGCAGGCGTGGTACTAGGTCACGCTGCAGTGGTGTATGGCGGCATGGATGCAGTACAGACACAGAGCTATGGCTCGGAGGCACGTGGCACAGCAGCCAAGAGCGAGGTGATAATCAGCGACGAGCCCATTCGCTACCCGAAGGTCATCAAGGCTGACTACAGTATCTTTATGTCACAGAAGGCACTCGACATGTACCTCTCCGGTGCGAAGGACGGCAGCGTGATAATCATAGACCCAGATCTCGTCCAGAGCAATGTTGCAGGCGACTTCGAAGTCGTTCCTGTCCCCGCCATGCGTACCGCCGATGAACTAGGTGCACGAATGACTTCCAACATGATTATGCTTGGTGCATTTGCCAAGAAGTCTGGAATAATCACACTGGATGCACTTGAAGCCGCGCTGCGTGACCTTGTTCCCGAGAAGACCATTGAGATGAATACACGGGGTCTGCACGCAGGTGCAAGGTTGGTCTAGCCTCCATGTACGAGTGGAAGTATTTCTATCGTATCACCATCTCGGACGGTAGCATCAAGTCCTCCCAGAAGTGCACTATCAACACCATTCAGAAGTACTAAGGCCTCACGTTCGATGTCCCCGGGCTCCGACCAGTGCTCTCTCACCTGCTGATGCGACTCAATGGCTCGCAAGAGGACCCCTCCCAGCCTCATTTCGCCCTCTGCATCCACCTCGATGATTGGTTGTTCCATACTAATGGCGAGTGGCCCTCTGAACTTGACTCTCACAGTCATCTTTGAATCCCCCGGATGCTCTCTTCATGTATCTTCGAGATCATTAGCTGCATGACTCCAGCGAGTGTTTCAATACTTCCACGTTGAGTGCTCCTGCTTTATAGCCCGCTTGAGATGTGATGTCTACCAGTGTGATCTCCGCTGGACTGAATAACAATGGGTCCACCTTATAGAAGTCGAACCCTTTCGACTTGAACAGGTCATAGAAGGGGAATCCGTACTGTTCTGATGCGGATGCCGGACACTTCTTCACGAGCTCTGCCAAATTGTCGGTTTCGTCGGGCAGAACTGAGAGCACAACCCTTCCTCCGTACAGAATACAGTCGTTCGTCACACCCATTGCCCGTATGTCATTCTTCGCCACCGGCGCCACCGGCGCCACTCCCTGCCCACTTCGTATCTTGGACGGTGAGAATCCCAAGACGTGAAGCTTGTGGACTGCTACCTCAACGATTCGCGATGCGATTTGAACCGACCCTGCGATACTTGCAGTGGGGACAACAACACAATAGAGGTCTGAAGCTGAGATTCCGCATCTCTCTGCTATTGTCCCTGTGACGGCTTCAGATGGTATCATTGACGTTTCCAAGACAATCACCCCCCTCTCGTACGTGTCCTCGTAACCAAGCTCTTCAAACAACCTGCTCTCCACGCGGGCCAGCGCTCTTGCGGGGCCCGAAGCCATTGCAGAGAAGTCGTCGACCTTGAGTGACCAGCCTGCATATTGCGACCCCAGCGTCGCGATTGCCGGATTACGCGTGCTCACGACCACCGCTGGCAATGTTAGATCCTCGATATGCATCTCTGTCAGTCTGACCACGCCAAGTCCGCCAAGACAGACCTCCCCAATCAACCGACCCAGCTCCATCGACCCCTCGCACTCTACACCAGCATCAATGATGGTTGTTCCGTTGGCAAGTTCTCTTACGACACAACCCAGACGCTCGCTCCTGTTGATGATGTCCTCCACGATTCCCATAGCCTGCCTGTTGACGCTGATGCTGTCCATCATCAGTCCTCCATTGTGACAAGGTGTCCATTGTCTGCGGCCCATGCGTATATCTCAGCGTAAGGATGATCCTCTGCAAAGTCGCCTTGTAGCTTTATCCACTTGGCGGAAGGATCCGGCAATTCGAGGAAGTCTGGTCTGCGCGACGTGAGGTAGCGGAGATAGTATCCCACGAACTCCCGCTCAGCAGTCCCACTGTATCTGAACGTTGGCAGCACAGAGCCCAGCCGGCCCAATACTATTGTCATTCCCCTCACAGCCTCAACTCCAGCACGAGGCCCCATCTCTCCACAGACAATGATGGTCCCTCCTTGCATTCTCGCCGCCGCAAGTTCGCCTACGTTGCCTCGGACGGCTATGAAACCCTTGCGCATGTGAGATGCCATCTCCCGACCAGCATCCCCTGCTACGTATACGCGCCCGCCTCTCATTCCTTCTATACTTCCTCTCAGGCCTGCACAAAGGTAGTCGCCAGCATTGCCCTCAATCTGGATGTTTCCGCCTCTCATCTCAGCGGCCGCCCACGAACCGACAGACCCCATCACACGGACTCTTCCACCTCTCATCTCTGCCCCAAGATACATTCCCACATCGCCATGGATGACTATTCTCCCTCCCGTCATCCCTCGGCCAATCATCTTCACGTTTCTCAGGTCGCCTTCAATCTCTATGGTGGTGTCTGTAGGATGAGCCCCTGCCCTCCCTGTCACCTCGAAGAACTCGGAGAGAGGGTATGTCCTGTTACCCTGATACACCGGGAGCTGCTCTATCTCGGTGATGGCTCTGCCTGCAAAGGCATCAGGTCTGATCACCTCTGCCTCAATGGGGATGTCAGGTTTCTCCATCAACATGAGGCGGACGGTCATGTTATGCTCCTCTTGCCACCACGAGGCATCCCATTGTCTGATAAAGCCTCTGACCTCTGATGGCAACGATGAAAAGGTGGAGCCACCACACTCTGTTCGGAGGAATCCACATGCGAATCAACGACGTGCCCATCGACGACACATTCGCAGAGGCCTTCTCTATGCACATGAACCGGACAATCATCACGGCCTGTGACGAGGAGTGGGCACACGTCACGGCTCAAGAGGCTACGGGATTCGGCACATCGATAATTATGTCGCCTGCTGAGGCTGGCATCGAGTCTGTCCTCACACCGGAAGAAACCCCGGACGGTCGTCCCGGTGTCAGGGTGATATTTGCAACCGGGAAGAAGAGTGCACTGGAAGAACAGCTGCTCGCGCGAATAAGCCAGTGTGTCCTCACAAGCCCCACAGCCTGTGCATACGACGATACTCCCAATCTCAGGGAAACATACCCTGTCGGGAGGAAGATTGCCATGTTCGGCGATGGTTTCCAAGTCAAGAAGGGCCCGATCGGCGGACGAATACTCTGGCTTGTTCCGCGCATGAGCGGTACATTCGTCATCCAGGAGAACTTCGGGCGCACGAAGGGTGTCGCTGGCGGCAACATAATCTACTTCTGTCGCGACTCGGGCGTCGGCATGACCAGCGGGCGGGCCGCTGTGGCCGCTATTGAGCATGTGGAGGGTGCCTACACGCCGTTCCCAGGTGGCCTCGTCGGCTCAGGTTCCAAGCCCTTCTCACGGTATAAGGGGCTCTTGGCCTCTACCAATGAGCGCTACTGTCCCACAATTCGCACACTCGTTCCCGAAACCGAGGTGCCCCGCGACTGCAACTTCGTCATGGAGATTGTCATCAACGGCCTCTCTGAGGACGCTGTTCGCGTTGCCATGCGCACCGCCATCGAAACGGTCTGCCAGTATCCCGGTATCCTGCGCATCACCGCTGGTAACTTCGGCGGCACACTTGGCAAGTACAGAATCCCCCTCCACGAACTGTTCTAAGTGCAACAGATCTTGCACAGTTCATGACTGTTGAGTGCAGGTTGGGCGATATTGGGCACGAGGTCTGTGTCCGCCCAACAACAGCACTGGGAATGTTGAGAGATGGCCAAGTGTGGTTGCTCAGGTTTCATCCATGCAGCCCGAATCCGACTATCCATGATCCTATAATCTTCCAGCGAGAGAATGTCTAGGTTCTCAGCTGCTGTTCACGCCCGTCTGAGAATGAGATGGAGCCCCAGGCGGGATTCGAACCCGCGGCCTCCTCCTTACCAAGGAGGCGCGCTCACCAGGCTATGCCACTGGGGCATCCGCTGGGGCCTCTCGTTCGAGCTGGAGATAAAGCTTTCTGACCGTACAGGTCATGGCCTTCATATCGCCATTAGATTATGTGTCATCGTCATTATCATCCTGCACGTCGGACCATCTCTCCGTCGACGTTTCCCGCATGACGAGCGTATCAGAGGCTGTCGTACAGGCGATCTCCTTGAGGTTCTCGGTGAGGCGGAGGCGGGAGAGAGAGCGAAAGACAAGGTAGCCGCCTACAATGACAAGGACAACTACACCAACCGCGAGGCCAACCACGAACGGTAAGACCTCAGTCACGTCGTAGTATCTGGATGTTGCAACGAGAATGGTAACTAGGGACATAGGTACCGTGAGCACGCCAATCCCGGTTCTGAGCTCTGCAAGGTAGGTACGCTTCTCAGCCTCAATCGTCCGTATGAGTGCAAGAGTGGTCCTGATGTCTGATGTCGACCTTGCCAGTTCCAGTTCAAACCTATGTCGTTCGGTCAATACGTCCAGCGTCCTCCACTGAGATTGTCAGGTGTGGTGCGAACTGATCACATGCTGCTTGGTTCGTCCACTATCTGCGACGTTTCCTGTGACGAATGTCCATAAGGCGCTGTGCCTCTTCAGGTCCGACGAGATCCGTCAGTCTTCTGCGCGCCAGCTCCTCATCCTTCTCGTCAAGCCACTTTTCAATCTGTTTCCTCAGCGCAGGAGATAGATCCTGTGCAAGCTTCTTGGCGCGCCCCTTACGGTCTAGGTCAAAGTCATCCGGTCCAAGTAGGCTCATGACACTCACCACTTCATCTTATGGTGATTGGCGTTATGACCTTTGGTGTCTGTAGTCGCAAGTGAGAAAAGACATGGCGCAATGTAGTCCGACTGATGGTCGACGGCAGAGCGGCCACGTTTCTGGAGCTGTCAGTGACCGATGATTGAGCCGCAGTTTCTCGGAAGAATGGAGATCAAGGAGGGCGCCACATTCGAGTTCCTGTGCTCTGAGGGGCGTCTGCTACTCACAATGATGGGGCTGGACATAGTCCGTGTCCAGATTGCCCGGAGGAACATGAACTACAGAGACCGGTCATCCTACTCACGAGTCCCTCTGATGGGGGCTTGTGAGGTCTCACTATCTCAAGATGATGGATGCTGGACATTCACTGCGTCGCACTACACACTCCACGTCCAGTTCAATCCACTAAGGTTGACCATGAAGGATTCTGAGGGGCACCTGCTGTTCGATGATGTTGATGATGGGGGCCTGCAGTGGAGAGATGAGGGATTCGTCTGTCAGAAACGCATGCTTGGTGACGAATGCTTCTACGGGATGGGCGAGAAGGCCCACGGTCTGAACAAGCGGGGGCTGCGATACGAGATGTGGAATACTGACAATCCAGAGTATGGCCCCGACTCTGACCCGCTGTATCAGTCGATACCGTTCTTCATTGTGTTACGTGACGGTGTGGCTCACGGAGTCTTTCTTGACAACTCCTACAGATCCTTCTTTGACTTTGGGCATACCCAGAACGACTGCTATTCGTTTGGGGCGCCGAGTGGCCCCGTGGACTACTATATCATCTTGGGCCCGAGGATATCTGATGTGCTTGACGGATATACACGGCTGACAGGCCGGCCTCACTTTGCTCCACGCTGGGCACTGGGGCACCAACATTCACGCTGGATGGAGTACGAGAGCCAGAACGAGCTCTTGGAGATTGCGAGAGCCTATCGTGCCAGACGGATACCGTGCGACACGATTGTTCTCGACATCGCATACATGGATGAGTTTCGTATCTTCACATGGGACCCGCATGTGTTTCCTGATCCGCAGGCGTTTACCGAGGCAATGAGGGAGCTGGACTTCCGTGTGATGACCATCATGGATCCCGGTGTCAAGGTCGATGAGGACTACTTCATGTATCGTGAGGGTGTAGAGAATGACTACTTTCTGAAACGCAGTGACGGTTCTCTGTACATCGGCCTCGTGTGGCCCGGTGAAACCGTGTTTCCTGACTTCTCCCGACGTGAGGTCCGTGAGTGGTTCGCGTCCAAGTATGCGATTCTCGCTCAGACCGGACTTAGTAATAGTAGCTGGATTGACATGAACGAGCCAAGCAATTGCATCTACGCGGGTCTGCGCGAAGAGTACTCTATGGAAAATGTTGTGGATCAGTACGGAGAGCCATGGGAAGAGCGACTGAGGAACGTCTACGGTCTCAACATGGCTGAGGCAGCCTTTGTGGGTCTGAAGCGATCGTATCCCGGTGAGCGCCCCTTCATTCTGACGCGGTCGGGCTTTGCGGGGTACCAGAGGTTCGCTGCGACTTGGACTGGCGACAATCGATCTGAGTGGCCGTATCTTCACCTATCGATTCCAATGCTACTGAATCTCGGCCTCTCGGGGGTTCCCATGTGTGGTGCTGACGTTGGGGGATTCTTCGGCGATGTCAGCAAGGAGCTATTCGTACGATGGTACCAACTGGGATGCTTCTATCCCTTCTTCAGAAACCACTCGTGCATCAGCGCGTCGCGTCGTGAGCCATGGCTCTTTGGGAAGCAGGTTGAGAGCATCGTTCGTGAGTATGTCAACTTGCGATACAGTTTCCTGCGCTATCTCTACTCCCTGCTTTGGCACGCAAGTCAGACCGGTTGCCCCATGATGCGACCCCTCGTGATGGAGTTTCAGGACGACCCCGACACATACTCTCTCGACACAGAATTCATGCTTGGACCCTACATCTTGGTCGCACCCATCCTTGAGGAGGGCGCCACGCAGAGGGAGGTATATCTTCCACGGGGCGTGTGGTTCTCGTTATGGAACGACACCCGAACTGAGGGGCCAGCGAGGATCAATGTGGAGGCGCCGCTGGAGCGAATCCCTGTGTTCATGCGTGGGGGCTCTGTTATCCCTATTGGCAGCATGGTGCAGTCGACTGACGAAGACCAAGGCGACCTCGTCCTCTGGGTGTATCCGGGAGGCAGGTCCTCGTTTGTGCTGTTCGAGGATGATGGCATTTCTGACACCGGTCCCATGTCGACGGTGAAGTTCTCACTGTCCGACGAGCATGACAACATCAAGTTGAACATAGGTCCAAGGATTGGTGAGTGGAAACCGCCACAGCGAGACCTAGTAGTTCAGATGCATGGTGTTGGCGGCTCCGTGGCACATGTCCTAGTAGACGGTCGTACCACGGATGTGACGGAACAAGGCGCAATCAATGAGTTTCGTATGCCGGATGATGGTGACGAGCACAATATTGTAATAGAGCTCGCGTGACCGGCCTTCTCTTATGCACTCCGCTACTCTTATATCCGAATCAGCAAGGGCTCACTGTTGACTTTGGGTCGGTGGTCTAGCTTGGCATGACGCTTGGTTTGGGACTCTGTTGGAGTTTCCCCAGAGCAAGCATCCAAGAGGTCGTGAGTTCAAATCTCACCCGGCCCACCAATCTCATGTTTTGCCAATGTGTCGCGTGTGACTAGTTGATACCGCCAGAATCGGCAATAGCCGAAATCGTTATCTCGCGCTGAAGCATTGTGTCTGTCAACGTGCTCATTACATCCTTCCTGTGGTTACGATGTCATTACAGACTACAGTCCGTGAGCGTCTGGCCCGACGCATTGCAGGTGAGATAGCCCTCTCAGACCATCCCGGTCAGACCATGAGGATTTGGCGAGAACGCTTTAGAATACCCCAGATCACTCTTGCAGAGTATCTGAACATAAGCCCCAGTGTCATTAGTGACTACGAGTCCGGACGCAGGAAGTCGCCGGGCACCAACACCATCCGCAGATTTGTCTTGGCACTTCTCGACCTCGATGAGCGGAGTGGCGGCCAAGTCATCTCCGCATTTGTCCGTCTGATGGATGTGAATCTTGTCGACCTCAACATTGTTCTTGCAATGAGCGACTTCTCTGCACCGATGACCTCGCGCGAGTTTTGTGAGCGTCTCAACTGCACTATTCTGAGTGGAGAGGAACATCTTGACCGCGAGATCTACGGCTACACCCTTGTGGATGTTGAGCGGGCCGTAAAGGAACTCAACAGCGATGCCTTTCTCAAGTTGTTCGGTGCAACAACTGAACGATGTCTGCTCTTCACGAAGGTGAGCACAGGCCGAGCGGCCATGATCGCGATTCGGTCTCAAGAGTTCAAGCCAACGCTGGTCATATTACACGGCACAGACCGCGTGGACCGCCTTGCTCTTGACTTGTCCGAGCAGATGCACATCCCTCTCGGCCTCTGCAAGATTGACTCTACTGAGGCTCTCATAAAGAAACTGCGAGAGCTGGACCAGACTGGCTGAGCACGCTCAAGTCGTTGATTGTGGTTCGGATGTGATTGGATGTCCTCGGGCACGAGGCCCCGTATCCGCCCAGCAACTGTACAAGATATATCGTAGAGCTCCACAATCTCCTTGTCCAACAACGTCCAAGCGTTTGGTCATCAATGGCAGCCATGACTAGCTAAGTATCAGATCCAGAATCGCCATTCGCGTCACAACGCCGGCCTCGACCTGATCGAAGTACTTTGCGTGTGGTGTGGTGTCGATTCTCGGGTCCAACTCATCAACGCGTGGGAGTGGGTGGAGGATGATTGCATTCTCCTTCAACAGCTCTAAGTCCTCGTACTTCAACCGGAACCGGCCCTTGACGGCGTCATACTCTCGAATATCAGGGAACCGCTCCTTTTGAATCCGGGTCATGTAGATCACGTCCGCTTGACGTATGGCGCTATCAAGGTCATTGACAACACGTACCGAGAGTCCTGCACGCTTCAGTTCTGCAATGATGGATGGTTTCATTGCGAGCTGCTCTGGGGCCGCAAGTGTGATCTCCACATTGTACTCTGTGAGAGCCATTGCCAGAGAGTGCACAGTGCGGCCGTACTTCAAGTCCCCACACAACGCGATATGCAGACCGTCGATACTCCCCTTCATTTTCCGAATTGAGTAGAGGTCAAGGAGGGCCTGTGTGGGATGCTCTTCGGCGCCGCTTCCGGCGTTTATCACAGGACAGTCGGCGAACTCTGCGGCCACCCTTGCTGAGCCGTCGAGCGGATGACGGATGACGATTACATCTGCATAGCGCTCGACGGTGCGGATTGTGTCTGCAAGAGTTTCTCCTTTTCCTCCTGCGCTGGAAACCCCAACATCCGCGAATCCCAGCACGCTTCCTCCAAGACGAAGCATGGCGCTCTCAAATGAGAGGCGTGTACGCGTTGATGGTTCGAAGAAGAGGCAGGCCATGATTTTCCCATCTAGAATCTTGCTCCTCGAGGCCGCGACCTCTTCCATCTCGGTTGCCCTGTCGAGAATCATGTCTATGTCTTCTCGGGTCAGGTCTTGAATGCTAATTAGATTATGAAGGACGCCCATGCAACTTCACTTCAGGCGCTTTGCCTCTTGGGCGTTGTCGTTTCCCTTTAATGTTTTCAGGCCTCTTCGGATTTGTCCTCTCTACTGGTTTCAGCCACAGCGTTGCGACCGTAGTGTCTAGGAATGTCTATTCTCCTCAGAGTCAGCCCTGCCTCCTCGGCAAGCTGGGCTGCCAACGGATCGTGATACTCCTCTATGTAGATTATCTCCGTGATTCCAGCATTGATGAGCATCTTAGTGCAGATACTACATGGGCGGGTCGTGCAGTATAGTTTGGCGCCTCTGACACTGACGCCGTGGTACGCCGCTTGAATGATTGCATTCTGTTCGGCATGCAATCCCCGGCACAGCTCGTGCCTCTCGCCCGGTTTGACCCCGAGCTTCTCCCTGAGACACCCGACCTCACTACAGTGAGGTAGCCCCTTTGGTGCACCATTGTAACCCGTTGACAATATCTGCCCCTCTTTCACCAAGACGGCCCCCACTTGATTCCTCAGACAGGTGCTCCGGGATGACACTAGGTCTGCGATCTCTGCGAAGTAGACATCCTTGCTCTTGCGCGCCAAGTTGAGCCGACTCCTCAAGTTGTGCGTCTAGCCGGGGCTTAAAGGTGTTCGCTGGTTTCACTCTATGGCAAAGATAAAAAGAAGACCCCGGCTCGTGTTGAAGCGGCTCCAAAGATTGGTCCTCAGATGTGAACGCACGAGTCATTACATCTCCAGCCGACCGTGATGGTCACGGGGACTTGCCGAGGTTACAATGACATGAGACCGCACAAGGGACGAGTGATAGTCTGGCCTGCATACCTAGACTCAGAACTTCCAAGGTCCAAGGGCCGCAGAATTCCGTCGAATCTTGCGGCGCCAAATGTAACAGTTGACATACTCAAAGTTGCGGCGGTTTCTGCTGGTTTCGAGGTGGAGGTGGAGCCGAACAAACGGTATCCCCGGAACTGGACCGGCAATCCCGGCTACGTTGTGGTGAACAACCCCTCCGGTCACAAGAAGAAGCGACTACTTCTCATGCTGGCAAAGGGTGTGAGACGGCTTGTGGCCCAGAGAGAGGCGGCCAGACTTGCGGCTGAGAAGAAGGGCAAGAAAAAGAAGAAGAAGGGACGGAAGGGACGGACATGAGCGCGATGAAGCGACTCGGTCGTGTGTCTCATATCTCTCAGCGCGGATCAGTAATAGTCCGTACAGACAAGACGCCTCCTATGGGCGCTAGGGTCGTTGACAAGCAAGTCCAACCTGTTGGTGTCATCGTGGACGTCTTCGGGCCTGTGAAACGGCCCTATGTTGCGGTCCGTCCTGTCAAGCAAAAAGGCACGACGGGTGGGACCACCGGCCAATCTCTCTCACGTTTGATTGGCCAGATGCTGTACGTATACAAACGATAGGCGGCGGAGTGTTCTCTCGATACACCATTATTCATACGCGTGAAAATATTCACGGCTATTTGAAAAAGTTCATTAATGTACAGATTAGTACTCTAAGCTACGATTGTGAACAAGCAGCTTCCGAACATTAAATATGGGGCCGCGTAATTCGTTCGCTCTTGTCACGTGTCTATCATAAGGTCATTGAAATGAGTGTAGCCGACCGGATCCTGAAAGCTCTCCGAGCCGCAGGAAACAAGGGGCTACTGATGGACGAACTGACCTCCAACCTTGAGATTGACGCAGAGAAAGTAGCAACAACAATCGAGCGACTAATGACTGAGGGACAGATAATGCAGAAGCAGGAACTTGAACGAACAAGATACTTCATCAGGGGACAGATGGCGCGCGATGGGGAGGCTCCGGGTCTGTCTGATCTGAATGGTTGCCCGTGCTTTCATTGCCTTAAGATAAGCAAGTGCGGCGCCCGTCAGCCAGACTCGCCATTGTCTTGCAGTCGCCTTGAAGAGTGGATTCTCAGCTCAGAGCTGCCATAGACTAGTCCGTGCGTTCTTTGGGACCGACGGCCAGCAGATAGATCTCAGCACTGGTGCGCCTTGATGCGTCCGGCTTGACCAGACGCACAGACGAGAATCGCTCACGAACCGACTGCAGGAACTCCTGGAAGCCAGGACCTTGGAATACCTTAGTCACGACCTTTCCATTCGGCCCCAAGATTCTACATCCAAGCTTGAGTGTGCACTCTGCAAGCTCCAGTTGCCTTGCTACATCCAATTCCCAGTGGCCTGATACCTTCGGAGAACAGTCTGAGAGGACGAGGTCGGCAGAGCCTCCAACAATTCTCACAACCTCTTCAATGGTGTCCTCGCTTGTGATGTCCCCCTGCACAAACTTGACGCCCTCAATGGGTGACATTGGCACCAAATCGACGGCCACAATCTCTAGACTCTCATCCATCTCATGTAGCACCTGTGTCCATCCGCCTGGACTGGAGCACAGCTCTACGACCTTATCGACGCCAACTAACAACTTGTGCTTGCGAATAATCTGCTTGAGTTTGTAGGCTGACCTTGCACGATAACCATGCTTCTTGGCCTCTCTATAGTAGTGTTCCTTCTTCCTATTCTTTCTCGGTTTCCCCATCTCCTATCTCTCCCTGTTCAAGTGTTCCAAGACGGCTCGCACCGTCTTCACCGGGGCGTCCGTGCGAATGGCGGTTGGTCTGAAGTGCGTTCTGGAAACCCTATACCCCATTGCAGTCAATTGATCTACGACATCCTGCCGAGGCGGTGGTGACAGTCGGAGTGAGTCGCACAGCACATGCAGATCCACATATGGGAGAGTAGCAAGCTCCTGTTCGGCCATCATCAGGTCGATGATCTTCTTGGCACGCCTAGTAAGATGTACCGCATCCTCTGCCACATCTACCGCATGCCTGAGGAACTCTTCATTGAAGAGCGGCCCAATCCATAGTGGCCCGGCAACTATAGTCTTAGAAACACATCTCTCACTGTGTTCTAGGACGTTCTCGCTCCCGATGTCGCCGAGCGGGACCATCCTCGCATCCATGCAGTCTGGATAATATTCCACGATGCCTATGTTGTTGGTAAGCGTGTTGGCTAAGGACCGGCTCATGTCAAGTCTGAGCCAGACTCTCACGTAGTGGTCGGTGCTAAGCGATGCGAGAGGCACTACTGAGCAGTCGTTCAACCCAGCAATGGACACTGCTCTCCCGATGAGCAATCGTACAGCTATCTCGTGTGTGAATGGGGCCCTGATAGACAGGCCACCGTACTTTCTGAGTGCCACCTGCGGGAAGACTCCACACAGTGCCGGCATATCTGTGGCGGTGAGTGCCAGCATACCCTTCCTCGGAAGTATGGACTGAATGGCGGCATTGAGAAACGGCACCGGTGTGCCGAAAGGATCGACATCCACAAAGTCGAATCGTCGTTCACGGGACTCGTTGAGTAGGAGTACTCGTGCATCTCCCTTGATGACACTGGCCCGGCTCTCAAGCGAGTTCATTGCCACATTCTTGCGGGCGATCTCCACTGCTTGTGGGTTCGTGTCAAACATCACAGCCTCGAAGTTTCCCGGGCACTCAATGAGGTACCGAATCGTTCTCACACCCGAGCCGGCCAATGGTTCACATATTCGTTCCACATCTATATCTCTCATGAATGCCGATAGAAAAACGACTGAGAGGTCCCGGTTGAGTTGCATCCGCGGATTGTAGAACACGGGCATATCAGAGGTGGGCTGCCCTGTCTTGGCAGCGTAGTACTCTACATCTGCGGTGAGGAATGTGACCTTCCCCTCGGTATACCTCTTCAGTACGGTCATCGCGACTGAGTCTGTGCTGCTCAGCTAATAAGCGGCTAGGAATGTGCGCCGACTGTTGACCGTAACAATCTCTAAGTGTATTAGCCTGTCATTGATACCTCATAGCAGCCGCAGTCTGCGGCTACAGGTTGGTATTCAAGATGGCAACGAGAGTTAGAATGGAGACCGAGAAGGGCACAATCACGCTTGAGCTTTGGTCGGATGATGCGATTAACACCGTGAAGAACTTCGTGGAGCTTGCACGCAGTGGTTTCTACGATGGGCTGACTTTCCATCGTGTTGTGAGTGATTTCGTCGTGCAAGGTGGTGATCCTCTTGGCAATGGGACTGGTGGGCCGGGCTACGCAATCCCCTGTGAAACTAGCGGGCCACGCCAGAAGCATGTCAATGGTGCCCTCTCGATGGCCCATGCTGGTCGTGACACAGGGGGAAGTCAGTTCTTCATAGTGTTGAATGAGAAGAACTGTCGGCATCTTGACGGTCGGCATACGGTCTTCGGGCAGGTGACAGAGGGTTTTGATGTTGTTCAGAGGATTCGGCAGGGCGACAAGATGCTCAAGGTCGAGGTTCTTGAAGTGGACCCGGTCATCGAACAACACGAGCTGATCAAGTTGCCCGCACGTAGATGAGAGGAGTTTCAATCACCAAAGGAACAGTAAGAAATAACATGTGCGCGGCACCAGCTGTGAGCAACGACTGAGAGGTATTGAGTAGAATTGAGATTCGGAATTGTCCCTCTGGAGTTCAAGC
>CAZSTY010000002.1:0-17346 GCA_964609885.1 uncultured archaeon | reverse complement strand
GATAGAACCTCAAGACGTTGCCAAGCCCACACGACAGAGTGGCACAGCCACGGGTGGTGTGGAGGCTCCGAGTGCTACACTCCTTCATCACTACAAGATTGAGAACGGTGTCACGGTGGAGGCTGATATCATCACTCCCACAGCAATGTTCCTTGATGATGTTGAGGCGTTCATTTGGAAGGGGAGCGAAACGCTCCTTGCACAGAACAACCTCGACAATATCGAGCTGAATCTTGAGATGATTGCACGAGCCTTTGATCCGTGTATTAGCTGCAGTGCCCATCTTGTCACTGTCGTGTTCAAGTAGGCCGAGCCAGAGCGATGCAGCGATGCCCAAGGCATCCTGCATCCCCTCATTCTTTCTGATTTGGAGGCTCCTGTACTCCTAATGGTGATGTCCGCTCTCACTCTTATATGCGGTTGCACAGTGGACACAACAGAACGCCATCATGTGACCATCAATCTCCTCATGATAGCCGCCCTCGTATATCTTGACTCCACATGACGCGCAGGTTTCTAGGCGCGGCTCGATTGCCGAGGCCGTTATGGCCGCGAATCTTCTGAAGAGTCGTGTGGTGAACTCCTCTCCCTTTCTTGTCATAGAATACACGACTCTCGGTTTTTTCCCTACTGACTCGTTTCTATGCGTGAGAAGCCCGAGACCCTCCAGCTTCTGCAGAAACGGGTAGAGTGTGCCCGCGCTAAGGGTCTTGCCAGTACGTTTCTTGAACTCCTTGATTATCGCATAGCCATGCTTGGGGCCCTCACTCAGCAATAGCACTATGTAGAACTGTGAGAAGTCTGACAGGATGTTTCCTATTTCTTCTCGAGCGTTGCCGGATTGATCGTCTGCTCCTATGCCCAAACTGCCTCACCGCAATTCAATGATGTGTGAGAAGTGGCCCCTCACCCCGATTGTTGCAGTCAAGTTGGCCACTTTATATCTGCTGAGATATATCTGTATGGATACACTTATAGCATTTCGCATCGGAATGCGAGTATGTATGGCACAATATGGTCAAACGGAAAAGAGGTGTCGTGCTAATGGGGTGCGGACACAGAAGGCACAGGCCGTCGCGTCAGGTGGGACCGGACACCCTGAGGAATAGAATATCTTCCTCACAGAGTGCATCGACAATTCTCATTCCCAGAGTGCCAGACAAGTGTTCCAACTGTGGAGCATCTCTAAACACCAGTGTAGTGAAGTGGACAGGTCCCATGAATGTACAGTGCCCCTACTGTGACTCTGTGCTCTCGGTGACCATGGAGCGAGTCACATCCTGATGAATCGTTGCTACAATGTAATCATTACACGATACTGTTCGATGTGATGACAAGAACGGTATGCCTAGAGCGATAAGAATGGAAAAGGTAGACTTTCGAAGAGATCTCAAGCACCTCTACTCGGCACCACGTCATCCGGTCATTGTTGAGGTGCCTGACTTGCAATACCCTATGATTGATGGTCATGGTCCCCAGAAGGCGATGCCTACCAGGGAGCGATTGGCACACTGTGCGGTGTGTCATTTCCTCTGAAGTTCAAGCTCAAGAGGGCCGGCATCCTCGATTACAGAGTCATGCCGCTCGAGGGCCTGTGGTGGTCCGAGAATGACAGGTTTGACCTCAAACGGCGCGACAAGTGGCATTGGACCGCGATGATTATGCAGCCAGAACAGGTCACACAGACACTGGTTGTTGAAACCGTGCAAGAGGTGCTGAAGAAGAAGGACTTGCCTGCGGCCTCGGAATTGCACCTTGGAATTCTGCATGAGGGAGTGTGCGCCCAAGTAATGCACATCAGACCTTATAGCGAGGAAGGTCACACCATTGAAATGCTACACGAGTTCATCGAGAATAAAGGATATCATCGGAGTGGCAAGCATCATGAGATATACTTAGGGAATCCCCGTCGCACCGCCCCGGAGAAACTTCGGACCGTCTTACGACAACCGATTCGATAGCACACCTAGGTGTTTCAGATGAACCTCGTTAGCAGTGTGGCACTCTCTCGAAGCGCATCGAGGCTCTTGAGTTCGAGTATCACAGCCCCGTCGAACCTAGAAATTCGCTTCATGATGTCATCGAGCGGCAGCGTACCCTGACCCAGAGGAAGATGTTCATCCGCCGCACCACGATTGTCATGAAGGTGAATCTCCCCAATCGTGTCCCAGAGAATGTCGAGATACTCCACCGGACTTCGACCCGTTGTATTGGCGTGACCAAGATCCAAGACCGAGAATGCGCCTAGGTCCTTGAGTGCGCCGACCCACTCCAATTGCTCTTCTGGATACAGTATGAGCTCTCTGTCATTTGCACGTTGCTTGTTCTCAATTCCGAGCCTCACGCCAAAGCCGCTGGCGAATGTTGCCAGTTCGAACAGGCTCGCAGCCATTCGCTCTCTCGCCAACTCTACTCGGGCGACCTGATCCTCGGGGCACTTGCCAGTGTGAACAACAAGCGCATCGACGTCCATCTGTCGTGCTACTTCTATGCAGTGTTTCAGAATATCCACTGACGCCCTTCGGATTGGTTCCTTGAGACTTGCGATATTGATGTCGTGGTACGGCGCATGAAGGGTCAGTCTGAGGCCATGTGATTCGACGACCTCTAACACATCCTTTGCCTGTCCATTGGCCAAGCTCTCACTCGAGTACGGATCTTCCATCTGGAGTTCAATCGCCTGCAGACCTGCCTCGACGCAGGCGCCTGCGAATCTCTCTAGGTGAATCGGGCACCCTGAGTAGTAGGACCCACCGATTATTATCGTGTTCTACCTCCTTGCCGAGTCGACTCGCATCATCTCTCTCAACCGGAAGAGTACTGTCATGTTGCCAGAAACTGCGATCACGACTAGGGCGAGGAGTGGGCAGGTCACGAGCGAGCATATGAACACTACGAAGAGCCTCACATCTCGGCTTGCTCCCAGGAATCTCACACTGTCCGACACGAAGAGATTGGCATGCTCAAGCCTTGCCCTTGAGTAACTGACCATGAGTGAACCGCTAAGAGCAAGGATGTAGACACAGAAGAGGACGACCGAGTCGATTGGAATGGTCAGTAATGCAAAGGGCAAGACGCTCACCATACCACCCTCCTGCCACACCGCCATGAAGAGCCCTGTCAAGATGGCGATGTCAGCATACCTGTCGAGTATGGCATCGAGCACACCGCCAGACTTGGTGGCAGCGTGTCTCATTCGTGCTAGATCCCCATCGACCCCGTCTACAATACTGCTCAGCTGCACCATTATTCCCGCCAATGCTACATGGGGGGTGAGATTCAGCACGCCCAAGATGAGATAGTGTCGTGGTAGAATACCGCCTCCGAATGCGTACAGCATGGCAGCAAGCACAGCCAGCCCCAGTGATATCCAAGACACCATGTTGGGAGTCACAAATCCCACGTTTTTGACAGCCCGGGCCATTGGTCGTGATAGTCGCCGATTCAGATGCCTTGAGATCACACCATCGACCTTTGGTGTCATCTTCGTTGTCCGCATCTCAGTCACAGCAATCCCTCCCTCTGCATCTCACTCAGTCCAAACGGTGTGGCATGCGCCTCCACGAGCTCCATGTCTGGCGAAACTCCGAAGGTCTCGCACAGGTCCACCCGCCCTAAGACAGTCTGCTCCGCCAATCGCAGATCGTCTGGGGTGTCGATGTCCATCCAGAATTCTCCTCCCGAGTCCACCGACATGACCCGCATGTTCAGCTCAATCATTCTCCGCACTGCATCTGAGATTGAGCACGTACCGTTCTCCACGAGAATGTCTGAAACAATCTCACAGAACGCGTGAGAGACAGAGAAGACTCCTGTGTCTATGCAGTTCCATGGGCTGATCATCTTGCCAATGGAGAGTATCGCTCCATCAGGGGCCGCCCACACACGTGTTGCCTCATCGATGTCCAGAGCTCCCACCAGCTCACGGTCCACGACGAGTGATAGGTCATTCTTTGCCAACCCACTTAACGTTGCCCTCTTGTAGATCCCGGGCGAAGCAAGGTGATCCGCCATCACCATGACGACCTGTGATGTACTAGCGGTTTCCACCCCATACCGTGCAGACACTCCGTTGCCCAGCCTGTAGTGTGGATTGAACACAGTGTCGATGTCCACTGTTGAGTCAAACTCAGTTAGCCACTGATGAATCAGCTCCTCCTGATTTCCAGTGACAACGATGATATGTTTCACGCCAGCACGCTCAAGTCCGGTAATTGCCCATTCCAAGAGGGGGCGGTCGAGCACTGGTATGAGTGGTTTAGGCAGGTCGTGTGCCAACGGCCTCATGCGGGTGCCTAGGCCCGCAGCTAGAACAACTGCGTCTCTTCTCTCTGTTTCCGTCATCGCATCTGACACCTCCTCCTTGAGGTCTTGGGCGACCTCTCTAAGGTAAGGCGTGCGAACGAAGACGGGCAGGTCCTGACCATGGGCCCTGCTCTTGCCACAATCTCAGTTCGAATTGACCCCGTGTCACTGGTATGCTATTGGCACTCTACAGTGCCAAGCCATGAGATTACTGGACCACCTACAAACACAATAAGTCCAGCACGCTTTATGGTTAGGGTTCAGTTTCTTGGTTCCCACGCGCTACTTGTCACTGTATAATTATCATCTTCGGTTATAAGATTTGGGCAAGAAGTAGAGTCATGACGAACTATGGCCACATCTACATATTGTGTGCAGAATCTTTCGCAGAGTCACATGGAACACTCTGTGTACTCCCTCTTCCCCGCGCGACTCTTCTACCTCTATCCAACCATGGCATGACGTGATTACCGCATGAGCAAGCGACAGATCGAGGCCAATGCCCGGAGCAATCACCCCATGGTATCGCAAGAGCATAGACCTCTCTACAACACCAGATTTCTCCCCGTCTTCACGCCCGATGTAGATGTGCACGGTCCATCTGTCCTCCTTGGTGAGAACCCGGAGGTGAGTGGAACTGTTGCGACTGCCCGCCATGAATCGCATTAGCCTGAACAACACATCGGGTAGCTGGTCGCTTGCCTCCACAAGTACCTCTGGCCGATGTCCGGTCTTGAGATCGACGGTGACATTGGGTATAGTAGCAGTCAGCATCTCGAGTGCCTGCTCTATCATGGCGGACATGTTGTGTGCCTCACACGCGAGTCTTCCAGACGTGATCATGTCAATCTTCGTGAGGTCATCGATCAGCATCTGAGCACGGTACAACTCTGCGATTGCAGTGGTCAGCATCTCCCTCTGTCGCGGGGACTTCGTTTCGTGTTCTATCAACTCCAGACTGTAGAGGACGGACTGGCTGATGTTTCGAAAGTCATGACGGAATAGGTCAACCACGAAGGCTAGACGCTCTGTGACTGCCTGCACTCTCTTGTGCAGGGACCAGTTCCATGCACCGACAACCAACACAAGTCCCACAGCACCAAGCAGAACGAATAGAATCCCACGAAGCACCTCACCTGTTGTGGCACTGGCTGCAATGTCTTGGCCAAACCACCGCTGGAACAACCTGTCATACTCACCCGAACCAAAGACCTCCGCTAGGGCTGCATCTATCTCCTTGAGAAGCACGGTATCGTTCTTCCGAACTGCGATGGCCCGTGGGCCGATATAGACAGGGTCACCAATCTTCTTGATGTTTGAAAAGTTGTTATGAACCGCCGCGTACACGCCCGCGTACTCGTTGCAGAAAGCCGCTGTGACTTCTCCCTCAGCTACAAGGCGAATCGCCTCTTCTTGGGTTGCCACCAGTACTACTGTCGCGTTTGGAACCCGCTCTTCCAGAATATCTTGGGCGACATCATTGTGCTCTACAGCAACTGTGTGACCGGCAAGATCCTCAATACAAGTTATGCCTCCTATGTCTGTTCTGACAAAGACGCGTAGTGTAAGATTCAGTATTGGTCGTGAGAATGAGAAGTTGGTTTCTCGTTCATGTGTCACCGACATGCACAAACTATCAACGGTCCCGTTCAGTAGGGCTTCTGGAGCCTCCTCCCACACCAACGGTTTCCACACTACAGTCTTTCCCATGACTGCTGCGACTGCCTTGATTAGGTCTACGTTGAAGCCTCGGGCTGTCTCGTTCTTCCAGTACTCATGTGGCGGATAGTACCTATCAATACCGACTACCCACGTGTCCGTTTGGGCCTTGATGGGCCGGGCAGCACTGGCAGGGCCCAAGACCACACCTACGATTAACAGGAGCAGCAGTACTCTTCCTCGGACACGCAAGCCCATCTCAACACAGACCCACCGGCAGCTGTAGTTACATTCTCTAAGTGACTGGTTCCCGCTTATAGCGATGTTGATTACGTATTATCTCATGATAGGACAGTGAGGGCAAACAGTATGGCGACAGTAGTGACAGTGTCTGCCACAGAACTCTCAATGGGTATCACGAAGTTGTCAGGATTCAGCCCCCTCTTGACGGTGACGATTGCTAGGACGTAGGCAAAGAGGCTGACACAGAGAACCGACAGCAGATTTGCCGTCAGCAGAACGCCAAGAAGCCTGAGAATCGCAGCTGCTGAGAGGCCGAAGTACAGTGTCGCCAGACCACAATAGACCCCAAACATTATGATTGAGGCAAGCCATGCCATGGTCAGCTCTGTGGTCTGTTTCTTGATGCCAGTCAGTGTGGGTGGGAGTGTGCCCATCGTCAGCCCAGTGGTGGTAGTCGAGCCGACTATCGAACCCACATCTCCAACTGTGTCAATCAGTGCGGGATACACCATGTACAGTTCAGGTTTCTGGCTAACGACCCTGCTTATCCTGTCGAGAAAGGAGCCTGTGATATTCACGATTACAACAACGATTGCAAGAGTGCCTAGGAACTGTTTCAGAGTGGTCCTTACCGTTCTCTTCCGCCTGTCAGTCACAATTATGAGGACACTGGAACCCGCGAAGAGAAGGTCGCCACCAGCCAGTAAGGGCAGGGTAAAGGGGAAGGCTGCTTTAGCTGAGAGGACTATTACATAACAGGCTGTCACGAGAATGTCTGCCACAGTTGAGACTATCGGGTATGTTATGACATCCGGGTCGAGTCCCCTCCTCACAGACACTATGGAAACACCAATGGTTATTGGCGAGATCACGAGGAGTGACAATCCCATCGTCGCTATCACGACTAGAATCATCGTCAAGGAGTCGGCGACAGTTGTTCCAAGGAGGACTGAACTGAACACCGAGGCCATGGCCGCCATGGAGGCCCCGCTCACGAGTGTGAGGACGACGACAGACTGGATGAGGTCATAGTACTCTCGTGTGTTATGAAGGAATGAGGGTCGGATGGAGTCTATGTGGAGTGCCGTGCTGAGTCTGCCACTGAACAATCCTCCCACGGCACCTCGGATACTCAGTATGCCTGGAAACACCAACACTGCCCAAGGGACCGTGGAAAAGACTCCGAGAAACGCGGCAAGTATCGCACCTGCGACTAGCCCTCCCATATCAAATGCGAGCGACATCACGGACTGCCCGAGGAATCTCCCCGCTGTGCGAATCTGCTCCTTGCCCACCGTCATCATCACTTCCTGTCATGCCATTACCTCCGAAAGCAGTCCGTGCGCGGCAGTCGCTCTTGCTCGCCCGGATGGAATCGCCCCTTGTTATGATTTAAGCGGTTCGATAATGGTCGAGCGAAGCGCTCCATTGACGCACATCATGCTTCGCTAACCTTAAGTGACACATCCATGATGTGAAAAGCGACCGTGATGGCGGACCCGTTTCCGATGGTCGACTGCTGTGGGCACCCCCGGCTTGTCCGTCGTGTGGCTGCCCTCTGAGGAGCATGTCTGTCCGATGCATATTCGCAAGCGTCTGAAACCCATCGAGTACGAGGCTACTCCAGTAAGAGACCTCCTTACAAGAATGAAGACGCTCTCCGAGCTCATGATTGACCTTGCGTACTCCGCCCTGCTGTTCTCCGATGAACAGCTAGGCGGTTGGGTCTTGGAGCTTGAAGACCACGTTGATGAGCTCGGCTATCAGCTGCTCATGACCCTCTCGCTGTCTGTCCGTGACAAGAGGGACGCAGAGTTGTCGGTGGGCTTGTTTGGGGTTGCCAGCTCTGCAAACAAGATATCCGATGCTGCAGCTGACATTGCCTCGCTCGCGCGGCCTGGAAGTCACATTCATCCTCTTCTCAACGAGGTATTTCAGCAAGTGGAGGAGCACTTGGTACAGGTGACGGTGGCGAAGGACTCTGACATTGTCGGTCAGACAATCGGGCAGATTTGGGAGGCCGAAGATGTCAGTGTGGATGTGATTGCCGTTCGAAGGGAAGGGCTATGGACCCTTAACCCTCCACGAGACTTCGTCATAGCCTCGGGTGATGTGATTTTCGCACGTGGGTCCGGGCGCGAAACCGATGCCTTTACAGAGATTGCCACGGGCTCGATGCCCGAATCGCACGAAACAAGTCAGACGACCAACGGTGGCCTGGGTCACTTGATGCTGCAGATGAAAGAGCTGTCTGAATTCATGGTGTCACTTGCATATGCGTCAGTCGTCCACTACGACTCGGAGCTTGCAGAAGAAGTCGGAGAGCTTGAGGAGCGCTTGGACGAGATGTGCGAGATGTTCATTCGCCAAGTTCTTGTCATGGATGCTGATGTCGACAAGCGCTGGGATCTAATTCGTCTGGCGGTGTCAACAGAGGAGATTGCGGACGCGGCTTGGGAGATTGCATCGATTCCGCTCAGTGGTCTTGAAACACATCCTGTCATTGCAAGCATTGTGAACGAGGCGGAGGAGATAGTGGCACGGGTCCCTATTCGCGAGGGATCACCTCTTGAGGGAAAGACGCTCGGCGAGCTAGCTTTGGAAGATCGATACGGAATCTATGTACAGTCAGTCCGTAGGTCTGGCCACTGGTTTCATCGCCCAAGGGATGAATTCCGCCTTCGCGCGGGCGACGTACTCATCGTAGACGGATACCGCCAAGGCATTCAAGAGCTTCGCGATGAGCTGGGTATCTTGAGCGACTCGGAGAGGACGTCCTGATAGTCCAATTCTGTGACTCCTCCCATAAGTCGCTGGTGCAGTCACTGTTCTGGCCGTGAAACACCGTTTCCAACGACGGTTCTGTAGATCTCAAGCGCTCTTGATGCGTCTGTGACCCCCTTGACCACTGCAGTCCCCTTTTTCATGATGGTGATTGTCACGTCCGGCTCGACCTCGACGGCAAGAAAGAGTTTGCTGACCCGTACCTTGTACCTGTCCTGCAATTGCTTGCCTATTGCCTCAAGGTCAAGTGCGAGGGTCTGGGGTGGGGTTATGTTGAAACTGTTGGAACAGAGCATGGTCACTGATAGTTCCTCTGACACTTGCGCTTTCACCTCTGTTGGATTGGAGCAGACCGGACAGTTCTCTGTCCTGCTTATCTCAAATGACTCGAAGGAGAGGTCCCTGATGTCTATGTGCATGAGCCGGCCCGCAAGACTGGGCTGACGATTCGTGACAATAGACACGGCCTCTTGAACCTCTATAGCCGCTACGACTGAGAGCAATGTCGGCGTGACCCCGATTCTTGCACATGTGCGTTCAGGATCATCACGTGCATCTCCCAAGAGGCAATGCAGGCAGCCGGTCTTGCCCGGCAAGAACGTGGAAACATTTCCATAGTACTCGATGGCCCCCGCATAGACGTATGGTATCCGGAGTCGCTGTGTTGCCATGTTCACGGCACGACGTGCCTGTATCGTATCAAGACCGTCAAGTACGACATCGCTTCCACGAAGGAGCTCTTCTGCATTCTCATGGTGAATTGACGCCATTATCGGCTCAAGATGGACATCAGGATTCATCTTGGAGAGGGTTTCCACGGCAGCCTCAACCTTTGGCCGTCCTATGTCGTCCATCCTGTACAATGTTTGCCTCTGGAGATTCGAGAGGTCCACTAGGTCCTGATCAATGACTCTAACTGTTCCGAATCCAAGCGAGGTCACCAATGTGAGAACAGGGCTTCCGAGACCTCCTGCGCCAACGACGGTGACTGTTGACCGTACTATGTTCTCCAAGTCCTCCTCCGAGAAATCACGGAGCGCGAGCATTCGGGAGTAGCGTTGGAGTTGTTCATCAGTCAGAGTCATCTTGCCATCCGGTGCTTGATTCGCTTTTCGACCTATCAGGCTTCCTATCAGTCGAACAGGACTACGTCGACCTCTTCTCCCTCTTCTATCACGTCTAGGTTGACAGGTAGCATGATGTAGCCGTCAGCCTGGGACATGCTTGTGATTGCCCCTGAGGTCTTGTAGACGGGATGGGCCATCCTATCTTCAACTCGAACTGTGAGAAACTGTTTTCGTCCGGAGGCTGAAACCACCCGCTTGGCCAGCCGTGCCGTTGTGGTTCTTGGTGCTCTGAACGGTAGACGCGCAATCTGTCGCACCGCCGGTATAAGAAAGATGTATGCATTGCTCAGACATGACGTGGGATAGCCCGGCATCCCGATGATTGGGGTGCCATCTACAGTGGCGAATAGCGTCGGCTTTCCCGGCTTAATCTGTACGCCGTGAAAATGCACAGTGCCAATCTCTTCAAGCACCTCTACCATCATGTCTTTCTCACCAACGGAACTGCCCCCTGAGAGAACAACCATGTCGGACTTTAGGGCACCCTGTATTGCAGATTTGAGCGCGTCGTAGTCATCGGTCACCACCCCATGTCTGATTACCTCGGCACCATTCTGGGTGAGGATGGCGCTCAGGGTATAGGAGTTGACATCGTATATCTGCCCCCGTCCCAATTCCTGTCCTGGCGGCACAATCTCCCGACCTGTGGCAATCACTGTCACCTTAGGTCGCGCGTAGACCTCAACATGTGTTAGCCCTAGTGCTGCAATTGCCCCGACTCGCGCAGGCGTGAGAAGGGTGTTCGCGTGGAGCACGACGTCTCCCCTCTTGATGTCCTCACCAGCCCTTGAGATGTTGGCCCCGGGGTATACGGGCTTTGTCACCATCACAACATCTTCGGAACGCTCTGTGAACTCCACCATGACGACCGCATCAGCCCCATTGGGCAGAGGCGCGCCAGTAGCAATCTGTATGCAGGTCCCATGCTTCAACTCGATATCCGTGCTCTCCCCAGCATGTACCTCTCCCACGACTCTAAGTTCGGCCTGCCTGTCAGCTGCAGCAAAGGTGTCCTCTGCAATGACCGCGTATCCATCCATCGCAGCGCGGTCGAATGGTGGAACGTTGTCCTTTGCCACCACATCCTGTGCAAGGACACGGCCTGCCGCTCTGCATATCTCAATGCGCTCGGTCACCTCCATCGGTCTGCAGTGATCCAAGATGATTCTCTCTGCATCCTCATGGGACACGAGAAGATTGAATGGGTTCATGCTATTCATCGGTCCACCTCCCATAGCAGATGTCCTATGCTGGGCAGGATTATCCTTGCGAGGGCTGTTCGCATGGCGTTCTTAGAACCGGGAAGACAGTACACCACAGTGTTCCCGACAAGTCCGGCTGTTGCCCTGCTGTAGATTCCCGCTAGGCCAATCTCTTCGTAGCTGAGTCTACGAAAGAGCTCACCAAAGCCCGGCAAGTGTTTCTCGAAGATTGCCTCAAGGGTCTGAGCGGTGAGGTCTTTCCTCCCAACGCCTGTTCCACCACTTGTCACGACGACCCTGATTCGTGGATCTTGGATATACCTTCTCACCGCACCGAGAATCGCATCGGCGTCGTTGGGGACAATGTCGTATGCATGGACCGTGTGGCCAGCAGCGGCCAGCAACTCGCGTGCTATTCTTCCCGACTCGTCCGTCTTCTCAGTCCTAGAGTCGGTCACAACGAGAAGTCCAAACCCGGTCTCAATGTGTTGGTCACGTCGATGTTCGTCATGCATGTTCTCTCTTCTCCTTCAGGACGACCCGGATATTCTCAAGTCTGGCCACTGGGTACTGTCCAGCTTCATCCTTCTCTAGATATTTCACCATGTCCCAGACTGAGAGCAGCGCCGTTGTCACGCCCACGAGTGCCTCCATCTCCACGCCTGTACTGTAGGTGGTCTTCACGGTGCAGACTCCACGAATCCGGTCCTCGTCGAATGCAAAGGAGATGTTTACAGAGGTGAGAGGAATCTGGTGACACAGTGGAATGATCTCAGATGTCTTCTTTGCCGCCTGAATGCCCGCAATTTCGGACACTGTGAGGACATCGCCCTTCTTTGTGGACTGTGTCTTTATGGCCTCGACAGTGGAGGGCTGAAGAACGATTTCTCCCTCGGCCACGGCGGTCCTGAGTGTGATTGCCTTCTCAGAGATGTCTACCATGCGTACGGGGTCGCTCTCGTTCAATGTTCACCACCAACCCAATAGCTTCCACTCTCAGTGAACTCCTTCTTCCAGATGGCAGCTCGGCTCTTCAGCTCGTCAATCACGTACCGACACCCCTTGAACGCCTCATCGCGATGAGCCGCGCCCACTGCTATCACGAGGATGTTCTCGCCAACTGTGAGGCTCCCTGTGCGATGAACAATCGACACATCCGTGACTCCAAACTTCCTGATGGCCTCGTCGCGTATGGTTTCAAGTTCGCTGATGGCGGTTTCCCTGTCCACCTCAAACTCTAGGTGTTCCACTGCTTGTTCCCGGCTCTCTTCTCGTACGACTCCCAAGAACAACACGATTGCGCCCATCGAGGGTCTTGCAGTCTGTCTGACAATCTCGTCGATTGAGAATTCCCTGTCGGTGATGTCAATCATCAGTCCTGCCTCCTCCCCAATATGGGGATCTCAAGCTGACGGCGAGCTTGAGAGCTCTCTCAAGAACCTCATCAGAAGCATCGTCATTCAATGCGTCATGAATGTCAACAAGATTATCATCCCGCAACAGGCAGGGCTTGAACTTCGCGTCGGACGTGACACGAAGGCGCGTGCACTTGGCGCAAAATGTACTGTTATGATGCGGACGAACAACCTCAACAAGAACACTACCACTCTCTACCGGAATCTCGTATTGTCTGCGTCCGTGGAGTAAGCGCCGTATGACTCTGACTGACCGTTTCTGAAGGTCCTGCTCGATGGCATCAAGTTTGACCCTGAGCGACTCCATTGCCATTCCGTCACAGGGCATGGGCTGCAGCTCGATTAGTTGGAGAATCGCGCCAATCTCTCCGGCGTATTGTATCATGTCTTCGATCTCATCCTCATTGAAGCCCTTCAAGACAGTCATGTTTACCTTCACAGGATACATTCCCGCGTCTACTGCAGCCCGAATCCCGTGCTTGATGAGTTCTAGGTCGTCAACGCCCGTTATCCTCCGATGGACATCAGGCCGTAGTGAGTGAAGGCTCACGTTGACTCTGTTCAGACCAGCATTGGCAAGTTCTTCAGCCAAATGTCCGAGACGCGAACCGTTCGTGGTGAGTGATAGGTCGTCCGTGAGAGGGGCTAGTTTCTCCACGATTTCAACTATGTCGTCCCGAAGTAGTGCCTCCCCGCCTGTGAGCTTGACCTTCCTGATTCCGTATCTGGTGCCGATCCGTACGATCCGCTCAATCTGCTCCGGTGTCATCTCTCCCCCGAGGCCTGACTCTCCCTCGTGATGGCAAAAGAAACAATGGTGATCACAACGCTGGGTCACCGAGATTCTGAGGTAGTCTACTGGCCTGCCGAATCGATCAATCAGTGGGCTCATCTCAGGGAGAACCCTTGATGAAGCTCGTGACCCTTGCGCGTCCATCTCTCTTATCGCAAGTCCATGACACAAAGATAACTGTTATGATTGGTCGTGCAGCTCGGCCTAGTATACACGCACAGACGACGCCTTGAATGTGACACAGACCGAGTCGCCCTGGGAGATCTTGAGTCTCTCAAGCGAAGACTTCGTGATTAACGCGACTAGCGGGATGCCAATGTCAACTGTGAGGAGTACTGTGGAGTTCTCTGCTTCTATCTTGGTCACCGTGCCTCTCAGGCTGTTCCTGGCGCTGGATAGAACCGGTTCTCTTGAAACAATGATGTCTTCTGGTGGAATTCTCACTGTCACATCGCCACTTTTGTCTGTGACGACATCTATCGATGTAGCATGTCCTATTCTGACCCTAGACAGCCTGTGGCCGCTCTCTGTACCTGTCCCGTTCTCTACGACCGTCCCACGAAAGAGATTGGATGTCAGGTCACCGAATGCCAGGCTCTCAAGCTCCTCTCTTATCACCTCACGTGTCGGGCCCTTTGCACGAATGCGCCCTGCATCGAGAAACAGTGTTTGATCCGACAGATGGGCAACGCGAAGAATATCGTGCGTGGCGATGGCCACTGCAACACGTCCCTCTCGTCTGAAACCTCGAACAAGGTCGTCCACGAGGGCAACGCCATCCCTGTCGAGATATGCAGTTGGCTCATCTAGGAGGAGGACATCAGGCTGAGTGACTGTGGCCATTGCAAGCGCGACTCTCTTCTGTTCGCCCCCTGACAATGTCCGTGCCTGCCGGCCCGCAAGACCATCCATGCCGACCTCCTCAAGGGCTGCGGTCACTCGCTGCTCCACCTCCGTTTCGGGCACACCCCGAATCCTAAGTCCATATGCGACGTTGTTGAACACGGTCGTGCCGAACAGAATCGGCTTCTGAAAGACCATGGTGACCCTACGTCGGAACTCTGGCAGTTCTGTGTCGGTCACGGCTCTACCGCGGAAAGACAGCAGTCCGGAGCTTGGCCTCTGAAGCCCAGCCATCACCCTCAGCAGCGTGGTCTTGCCTGCACCGTTCGGACCTATGATTGACAGGACCTCCCCTGGTTCGACTCGGAGATTAATGTGATCTAGACCCTTGGTGGAGTCGAACTCCACTGTGACTCCTGTCAGACTGATCACCGCCAAAGCCACCACCTCACTCTCTTCTCAGCGATGTTGAGAAGGAGGTTGAACGTGATCATGAGAGCCAGCAGCACGAATGTCAGACCTAGGCCCAGTGCAATCTCACCGCGGGTTGTCTCTAGCGCAATGGATGTCGTCAGTACTCTCGTGATTCCCTCCAGATTGCCCCCCACCATCAGGGCGACGCCCAGCTCAGAAATGGCCCGACTGAAGCTAGCTGACAGTGCCAGTACAATTCCTCCGAGCGACTCTCTCAGGACTGACGCGGCAGCTCCTCTCTCATCCGCACCCAATGTGAGCGCTAGGTCGCGGATGGCCGGTGACACGTTCTCTATTGTTTCGGTGGTTATGCTGACCATTATTGGGAGAACTAGGACGGCCTGCCCAACAATCAGGGCGGTTGGCGTGTATAGGAGCCGCATGAACCCCAATGGTCCATTCCTAGAGAACACCAAGTAGAGTATCAGTCCAAGGGCCACTGTGGGCATGCTCATCAGTCCACGGAAGATGCCTGTGAGAGAGTCCCTCCCCCTAAAGCGTTTCAGCCCCAGTAGTACCCCGACGGGGATTCCGATGACGGTGGCAAGGAGTGCCGCAAGTCCAGATATCGCTAGGGATCTCAACGTTATTGCTACAATCTCTTGCTCGACCGTCATCGGTGGCACAACCTCTGAGCGTTAATCAAGTGTAGAGACCGTAGTCCCCATATCTCCATTCGGGTGGGCACTCATAGAGGGTACCTCCAGAGCCAAAGAACGCATAGTTCTTGATCCACTGTGCGACATCGGCGGGCTCCTGGCTCTTTAGGGCATTCACTGCAGGATAGAACAGAGGAGTTCCGTAGTCTTCGAGTCCATAGCTTCCTATGAGTTCCTGCGTGTCATTGCTCACTAGGAACTTGATGAAGTCCATGGCGATGTCGAACCTGACATGTGGGATCTTCGTCTGGTTCACAGCCATTGCACTGTAGACGTTGAGGAGGGTCTCATCGCTACGGACAAGCTCTTTGAGCTGGATTAGTTCATCCGAGTAGTACTTCAGATATGTGCCTATGTCAGAGAGCGTGTAGAGGCCACGTTCATTTGCGATGTTGAGTGTGGTTCCCATTCCACTTCCCGATGAAACGAACCATGACTCGTTACGTATCTCGTCGTAGTTCAGCCCCGCTGCAGCCCACAGTGCCTTCTCCTTCTGATTTGTTCCAGACTTGTCGTCCCTGCTGACCCAAACGGCAGTGGTTGCATTCCTGCCGTAGAGGCATATCTTCTGTAGCGCCTCCGTGGGCGATGTTCCATTGATCTCAGCCGGGTCCGATGTCGGCCCCACAATCACAAAGAAGTTGTAGGCGAAGATTTTGCGGTTGACACCATACCCCTCCCTCATGAACTCGTACTCGAGATCAGGTGCATGCACAAGTATCATGTCTGCATCACCTCTCTTCGCCTGCTCTAGCGCGATACCCGTACCAGCCGAGATGAATGCCACAATGACATTGTGATTCTGCTCCTCATAGACCTCTTTGAGGCGGTCCAATAGGCCAGTGTCGTATAGGCTTGTAGTGGTGGAGATAGTGAGTGTCTGTTTCGTACCCGTCTGCGAGAAGTACAGATACGTCCCGGTCGAAACCACAACGACCGCAATCACTGCTATCGTCAGAATCATTCTCTGTTCGGTGCGCATTTGACCACATCCGTTATGTTTCGTGGTGCAGGTCGGCGACATGCGGGTATTTTACTCTTGTGGGCAGTCATGTGGCCGTTATGCAATTGCTCTTATGGTCTAGAACTAAACTATAGTGAATATAGGACTTGGACACCCCAGACCGCAAGACAATTGAGATACACTCGGAGGAATGACCTGCGACAGTTGTGCGGAGCACGTTCGTGAGGCACTGTCACATGTGGACGGAGTTCTCAGGGTGCATCTCCGCAACTGGTCGTCGCCTGATGCACGAGTTGAAGCTCGGCGGGACACTGACGAGCACAAGTTGGTGGAGGCCATTCAGAGGGCGGGGTATTCGGCACGAGTGTTGTCAATCTCAACAACCAATGATGAGTCTCTGGTGACGGATGCGCCAACGGACAGAATCGACTATGACATCGCAGTCATCGGAACCGGTGCTGCTGGCATGGCGGCTGCAATTCGGGCTGCCGAACTCAACCGGCGTGTTGTTGTTGTCGAGAGCGGTGTTATCGGGGGCACCTGTGTGAATACAGGTTGTGTCCCGTCCGAGACCATCATGCGTGTGGCAGAGTTCGTTCACGACATCATGCACCCACGATTTGAGGGCGTTCGCGTTCAGGTTCTTGACGTTGACTGGTCGACAATTGTCCGGGAGAAGGACAGGTTGGTGGCAACGCTCCGCGGGGAGAAGTATGCCAAGGTGTTGCGGGCTTACAGTGATAACGTCACTGTGATCCCGGGCCACGCTCACTTCACCAGCGACAAGAAACTCCTCATTGATGACAAACATGAGCTTGAAGCATCCAAATACGTGGTGGCAACGGGGTCCCGCCCTAGAACACTAGACCTCGAGGGCG
>CAZSTY010000001.1:0-17909 GCA_964609885.1 uncultured archaeon | reverse complement strand
TCCATGCCGTCAATCACCAGCGCCTTGCCTCTCGAGTGGTGACCACTGAGAATGCGAATCGCAGATGACGAGATTCCCAGAGTCTTGGCGAGCCGCTTGATCAGCTCTGTGTTGGCCTTTCCCTCTTTGGCTGGACTTCTGAGGTTGATAGATACGTAGTCATCCCCTACCTCATCAATCAGTCGTCGGGACTTAGAGCTGGGCCTCACTATCACTCTTATGACGGCCTGTCTGTCCATGGTTTCACTCACTCCAGATACAAGTCGCCAGTCACTTCAGAAGGACCTTAATACGGTACCTGTTCGGATTGCTGGGACTAAGCAAGATTCACTTAAATTCGGCTTAGTGCGCTATCTTCACAAGGACTTGTGAGTATTCATACGGGGTGAATTGAATTGTCTGATCCAGTTATGGAAGCATACACTCAGGCCTACAATGACTCAGGACAGCTTGTCCAGGCCTTCGGCGTGATCACCACGTCTGGCCAAGTGTTGTGGCAAAGCAACAACTGGGACCTAACAGCCGATGCTCCTGCTTTGGCTGCTGCAGTGACGAAGGGGGCCCCATCTGTTGTTCAGAATCAGGTAAAGTACAGTACAATCCGGACCACTCCGGACAGCCTTGTTGCTCGCAGCGTGGCGGGTAATGGGATTCTGATACTTGCAAGAATCGACGCCGACAAGTTTGTTGTAGCATGGGCAGACCCAAGTGCCGCTCCAGACCAAGTGTACGTGGATGTGGATCGTGCCGCGAAGAAGCTGAAGGGCAAGATATAGAGTACGACCGAGAGGGAGCCGAGAGTGGAATGCTCCAGCATTCCACCCGCCCCTCTGGTAATCGTTTTTGAACGGGGACCGAGGTGACTGCAATGGAGGACGCCATTGGACAAGCATGGGCAGAGCTATACTCGAACAACCCAAAGATTCAGGCGTTCGGAGTCCTGAAGGGCGGGAAAGTCATCTGGCAGACCTCAAATTGGGATTTGGTTCCCGTTGCAGAAGTCTTGGTGACTGCGGCAAAGTCGGGGTTGCCCAGTGTGAATGTTGGTGGCGTCGAGTACGCACGGGTCTTCTCGGATGATATCTCCTACATTGCATCCTCAAACGGCCAAGGGCACCTTGTTATGAGTCTGGTCGATGGCGGTACTTGGCTTGTGGCATGGGTCAGTTCCCAGGGTGTGCCAGAACTGGCTGAGATAGACCTTGCAAAGGCCGCCCTAGAATTGCGAGATGCTCTCTAGATCAATGTGCACGACGAGCAGTAGATTTAGATAGCTGGTGCTCATCATCACATGTGAGGGAATGTCTGACATGACTGTTGTGGCCTTCATCATGCTAAAGGTTCGAACCGACTTGACTCGCGAGGTCTTGGAAAAGGTGAAGTCGTTTAAGGAGACCAAGCAGGCACACATAATCTTCGGCGCGTACGATATGATTGTCAAGGCGGAGTTCAAAGACAATGACGAGATGAGCCGGTTCGTGGTGGACAAGCTAAAGTCCATCGATGGCGTCTTGGATACAGCAACCAACGTATGCGCATTGTAGTGGCAATGCAGTGCCGCCTTACATGAGGCTTCTCACTCGTCTGGAAACAGAATCTTTCGAATCTCTCTTTGGGTTCGAAGCCAATCATCCATCCCACAGGAGTAGACATTCAGGAGGAAGTTATAGAGTTCCAGTACGTCGCTGTCAACGACATCCCCCTTTATCATGCGCGCAATTCTGGCACGGCCCTTCGCTTCAGTTCGTTCGGAGGCAATTATCAGGTCGACAAGCCTACTCTTGTCGTCGGCGGTTAGCTGTAGGTCAAACACTTTGTCGATTCGTTCGACTGCCTGTTGAGCCTTCTTCTTGATTACGCGGACATCAATCCTGAGAGGACTGGATGCGATGACGAACCCCTTTGCTGTTCTCCTGTAGTAGTCCGTGGTCCGTTTGCCTGTGGTCACAGTCCCGTACTTGATGACATATCCCGCCTCAATCAGCTTGGGGAGGTGATGGTACACCTGGTTCTTTGTGATTTCCTCGACCTCCTCATCCTCGGCTGACAGCTTCACGATCTCAATGACTGAGAGGGCGTGTCTGCGAACCTCCCGTTGCCGGATTATCAAGTCGCCTGTTTCCTCGTCGCGAGTCTTTGTCGTTATGGTGTCTGGAACACCTTTCTTGAGAATCTTGATGATGGCCATCCTGACGGGGTCGTCTAGAACGTGTGTCATCTCCTCATCGGTCACGAACACAATCTCTCGTTGAGGGCGGCGACCTTCTTCTGTGAGTTCGATTCCTCTCAGTGTGTCTGTGAGGCGGTCAAGATCCTCGACCTGGCCCTTCCGTGTGGCAGTCATGGTCCGAGTATCCTCCACATCTCGCTAATATAAATCTGCGGTATATGGTCTAATCACCAAACTTGACGGCACCAGTGTGGTTTACTACGCAAACCTTTATATGGCTTTGAGCGTACACAATACACGTACAAATAGTGTGGTGAACAAACCATATGACGAGCCAGAGAGTGGTCAGATACATGACTCGGGAACTCCCCACGGAGGGCACTCAAGTCGCCCCAAGTTGGCTCGATACGATGGCCCACGGAGGTGAATGAGTTGGCCCTGTCTTCACATGTAGTACGTCAACAGAGCGGACGAGTCAGGCTTGCTAGAAAGAGGATCTCAACGGACGCGGTTGCCTTTGCCTTTGCCCACAGGAGGTAGATTGCCATGAGGGCTCGGAAGGTCAGTCGGAGACCACGCGAAGATTTTCGCGCCCACGCGGCCGTTGACGTGATGGCATACTGGTACTTCAGGAGGTAGCGGTGTTGAAACGTGCCTCTCCTGCTACCTCAACGTCCCACAAGCATGGTGCCGCATCCTCAACAGATGTTTCAACGTGCGCTCTAACGCGGAGCGTCGTACTGGCTTGGGAACCTACCTGAGCCGGCGCGCTCCGCCTCTCCTTCTTTGGCACCGAACATTTCTCTCTGTTGTCCGGATAGTACGGCCAGCAATGTCATTATGACTTGCCATTGAACTGCGACTATTGGCGGATTACGTACGTAGAGCGCCGATAGCCTTGAACCACGATTTCTAAACACAGCTGTGTTCTCAATCCCCTCAATTGCAAAGACGGAAGTGGGCGCGATCGATTTCACTGTAGACTATGACAGTGTTCTTCTAATTGACTGGAACTCGTGCGAGGGAACGCAAATCTCGACATTGACGCCAGGCTGTTTGGCTTGTGACAACATAGTTCTCACAGCATTCGGGATTGAGAAGTTTCTGCACAGGACACCAACAACGTAGTCCGCATGCGAAATCGCCATTTGCAATTCAAGAAGTGATTGCTTATCCCCAACGACTATGTGGACTGGCTCTTCCTCCTCAATGGTCATAGCCTGTGACAACGAAACGAGTGCATCCATCGCCAACTTTCCTGCGTTATGGATGCGACTTGTGAAACGCAGCCGTTGAATGCGCATAGGTCACTAATCTTCACGTTCATTTAGGGAACAAGCTCCGTACCTACCGTCGATTTGATTGTGCCTCGGGTTCTCGCCATGGTTGGTTTCATACATCTTGCCGTGTTCACACAGTCAGTCGCTCTCATCTCGATTCATGCCATCTATCAATTCCCTTATCCTCCATTCGCAAGCGTCGTAAGGGAGAAGTGCCAGATAGTTTCCAAGCATTCGCCAGCCTCTTAAGGTGGTTTGTGTCAGATTTGCTCCTCATCCAACTCTACGGAGTGAAGCCACGTGACGAGGGACGAAGGCTACGTTGACAATGGTGAAACGCACAATGCTGGTGCAGCTACATCCAGAATGAACTGGCTGTATGTGTTTGCCATTGGTCTGGGATTCTTCACCACTGGCGTCAGCTGGAGTGTATACAACAGCTATCTACCTGCGGACTTCCTCCCAACATTCATCACGGGGGACCTGCAGAATACTATCATAGGCGCCATCATGGTTCTGGACAATATATTCGCTCTATTCATGCAACCATACATCGGAGCCTACTCTGACAAGACACGCACCCGCTGGGGCCGCAGAATGCCGTACATCATGGTGGGCATTCCAATAGCAGCAACCTTCTTCACACTGATTGCCTATGGCTGGGCTGTCGGCAGCTTTTGGCTCATGTTCGCCATGATTACAATCTTCAATGTGGCCATGGCATTCTACAGAGCACCGGTTGTTGCTCTCATGCCTGACTTAGTCCCGACAGAGCACCGAAGCAAGGCCAACGGGATAATCAATCTCATGGGTGGCATTGGCGCTATCTTTGCCTTTGCTGTGGCATCTCAGATCTACAAGATTCGAAGTCCTGCGGTTGCCGCGTTTCTGGGCGTGACTGTAGACCAGTCTGGTCCAGTTCTGACGTTTCTCACGACCAGTGTGATAATGGTGCTGTCCCTCATTGTGCTCTTTATTACTGTGAAGGAGCCAGAGGTTCCCCCTCCGGATCCCACTCGGCCGAAGGAGATGGGAATTCTTGAGGCTATCAGGCAGGTTTCTTTCGCGGAGGACAAGTCTGCAATCGCCATGCTGTTTGCGATTCTCATGTGGTTCTTCGGCTACAACGCCATCGAAACATGGTTCACAAAGTACGGTAACGAGGTTCTAGGTTTCTCTACACCCGACGCATCGTTCTTGCTCAACGGCATCGCTCTCTCCTTCGTATTGTTCGCAGTGCCTGCTGGTGCAGTCGCTGGACGAATCGGTAGAAAGAATGCCATTCTCAGTGGTCTTGTGATCATGATTGGCTCTCTAGTTGCGCTGTGGGTTGTGACTGACTACTGGACAATCCTCGGGATATTGGCGGTGGCGGGAGTCGGTTGGGCGCTGATAAACGTGAACAGCATAGTCATGGTGTGGCAGATGCTCGGCCAAGAACGCCTTGGAGCAGGAACAGGCCTCTACTACTTGGCAAGTATGAGTGCTGCAATCTGCGGGCCCCTTCTGGCTGGTGTGATCTTTGACCTGACATCAATTGCCACACTCTACCCCGTATCAATTGGTTTCTTGGTCGTGGCGTTCATATTCATGATCTCAGTGCGTACCGGCGAGGTCCATGATACAGCAGTCATCGATTGAGCGATGGGCCGGAGAAGAGCGGCCCCTTCTCTTTCGTTTCGACTGCCTATCATGCCGGCGAGAGCAGATGCAATGCCCCAGATTGACTCTGGTGGCGGAGGACATGGCCCAAAGGCTCTCTCGGATGTGAGGAACTACAGCTGTGACATTGAACCAGAAAACTGAGCCATCAGATGGCTGCTCACAGCAAGCCTTGATCGCTAGACGACCAGGAACCATGCACTACACTTAAGAAGCCCTCATATGTCGATGCCTCTGGGCGAGTGGCATTGGCTCGACGGAACAAGATTCGTTCTCTAAAACGGCGTTTCCGCACGTTTCACTCACAAGAACAGTTGATGCTGCATGGGCTGGCCGCACTCACCGGAGCTGTGTCTGGTGTTGTGGCGGTGATCTTCAGATTCTCCGTTTACACGCTCAGTGCATGGTTCTCAGCCATCCCCAATACAATTGGAATTCTGGGGTGGATAGTCGTCCCCGTTGCGGGATCTGCTGTAAGTGGGTTCTTGACAACCCGGTATGCCCCCGAGGCCAGTGGTCACGGTGTGCCCGAAGTCATGGAGTCATACGTTCTGCATGGCGGCAAGATTCGAGCCCGTGTCCCCATTATCAAGACAATCTCAGCTGCCTTCACAATCGGATCTGGTGGATCTTGCGGTCGAGAGGGGCCAATTGCCCAAATAGGCGCTGGTACTGGCTCTGGCCTTGCACAGCTGTTCAAGCTGACTCGTCGTCAGACGAGGACGCTGGTGGTCTGTGGTCTGGCATCAGGAATTGCCGCGACCTTCGGGGCTCCCCTGGGGGGTGCACTGTTTGGGATTGAGGTACTAGTAGGGGAGCTCTCGGGGATATCAGTCATCCCCGTCATATTGGCCTCGGTGATTGGAGTTGCCGTCGCTAACGGACTGTTCGGTGAGGAGGCCGGGTCTTTTGTTGCCCCCCAACTGGGTCTTTCAAGCTACAGTGAGCTGATATTCTACTTCATTATGGGTCTGCTGTTTGGTATTATCAGCAAGATCTGGGTCCGCCTACTATATGTCACGGAGGGCTTCTTTCAGCGTCTGCAGACCTCAGAGTACTACAAGCCAGTCTTGGGCGGACTGCTGATTGGAATCCTTGCGGTCTGGGTGGTAGTTCTTGAGGGAATCTTTGGTTATCATGGGATGTTCACGGTCTTCTCTCCATATGTCCCGGCAGTGATGGGCAGTGGCTACGCCTTCATCAACGCAGCCCTCCTGGGGACTGTTCCTGTCCTTGCACTTCTCACCTTCGGCATACTGAAGATGTTGGCGACCGCGTTCTCTATCGGCTCGGGAGGTTCGGGAGGCGTATTTGCACCGACGCTCTTTATGGGTGCTGGCATTGGTGGTGCACTAGGCTATTTATTTCACATCATCGCCCCCGACATTGCGCCTCACCCCGCCGCGTATGCCTTGGTGGGCATGGCCGCAATGTTTGCCGGTGCTGCTCATGTCCCTGTCACGTGTATCGTAATGATAATGGAGATGACTGGCGACTATGCCCTCATCCTGCCACTAATGATATCCGTGTCGAGTTCCTACCTTCTTGCCTCTTCTATCATGCCTCAGAGCATTTACACCGAGAAGCTGCGACTCAGAGGTATCAACCTCCGGCGTGGTATCTACATAGACGCTCTGAAAAGTGTGAAGGTCAGGCAGATTATGACAAGAAACCCTGTGACACTCTCCCCCGATATGACTGCAGGCGAGGCCCTGCACATGCTCACCACTACTCATCACACAAAGTTTCCAGTGGTCGACTCACAGGGTCGAATCGTGGGTACGGTGATTGCTGAAGTTCTGGAGAAACGGTGTGATGAAACCGGCTGCGAGTACACAGTGGCAGACCTGATGAATAAGAACTTCCTAGTTGTGGACCTAGAGACTACAATGGACGAGGTCTTACACAAGATGATGGAACGGAATGAGGGGCATGCAGTGGTACTCGATCCCGAAGACCCGACGCGGATGCTCGGGTTCGTCACCAAGACCGATGTTTTCCGTGCATATGAGGCTGCGATAGCAGCCCTGCGGCTTGAGGGGTCAATTCAAGAGTGTGCCCCTGCGTTCTTGGATCAATTTGGTTGACGCAACAAGATGAGATCATCTGAAGTATGCATGCTTTGTGGGCTCCCATTCACCAGCAGAGATCCTGGTGTTGATGTACGCGGCTGGGCGGCCGACATGTTGGGGAGTCATGGTAGGGCCCATTATACTTGTGTGTGCCGTTCAGCCAACGAGAAGAGCTACAGGATTGGCCATGTACCTTGGGACATTGCACGCCCCCATCCCGCCCTGAAGCAGTTGGTCGAGACTGGTCGAATGTCGGTTGGTACAGTCTTTGAGCCTGGTCCTGGTCTAGGTGACAATGCCCTGTACTTGGCCTCGCATGGCTTTCGTGTCACAGCCGTTGACATCGCCCCGGCTGCTGTCGACATTCTCAGAGCGCGCGCAGCATCAATGGGCCTTGACATCGAGGTATATGTCGGCGAGGTCGTCTTTGGTCTTGATGACGTCCCCTCAGGATTCGATTACGTATTTGAGCGCTCTTTTCTTCAGACTCTTCCTCCTGTCGTACGGCCTCGATACGTTGAGCGTCTCGAGCGTCTCCTGAAGCCCGGAGGCGTCTATGTCGGCATCATTCGGGGCCCACGTCAACCACCGCCTGTCACTCAACCGTTTGCCTTTACCGAGGCAGAGTTGAGAAGCCTTTTCTCTGCATCATTTGAGATTATGGAGCTACGGCCCACGACCTCGGGTCATGATGATGACCTTGACTTCTGGTTGCTGATGGCACGGCTACGGTAGGACGACTTGCATCAGCATGCCCCATTGTTTGCTGTGGGCCGCCGGCTCGCAAGCTGAAATACCACAAATGCGAGGAGTGACATTCCCACTGCGAAGAGTATGATTGCGTGGTATCCTGGCCAGATTGCGTAGAGGATTGATGCATAGATTGGGCCGAATACTCCGGCGATCGACATGACTGACGAGAGCAGTCCTGATGCTGTGGATCTCTCGATGTTCATCTCTGTGACATACTTCAAAGCCCCAACATAGAGACACGCCCATGAGAAGCCTAACAGTATCTGAGACGGCAGAATCTCGATAATGTCTGTTGCGAACATGAACCACAGAAAAGTAACAGCACTGGCGATCAGTCCCATTGACACCAGTCTTCGGCACTCGATACGGTCGGTTATTGAAACCATGAATACGACCTGTGACAGGGAGTTCGCCGCCTGCACAATACCAATCATCACGAGGTCGCCACCGAGATCCGCAAGGAATAGGGGCCAGAGCGTCCAGATGGCAAAGGCGCTGCTGTGACGGATGAAGACCGCCGCGTACAGCGGTGCGTTTTTCTTGAGGGTTTCGACGGGAAACAATGGCACGGCCACACGGACACGATCCACCTTCGGAAGTGACAATGCCGTGAAGAATGCGAACGTGAAGAATAGGCTCGAGATGGCAAATGCAAAGTAGATGTCAAATGATGCTGCAAGACCGGCAATGAGAGTCCCCGCCGCCCATCCCAATGCCCCAAATGACGCAAAGCGACCCATCTTCATCTTGGAGTCGTACGCGTAGGCGGCCAGGGCCCCAGGATACATTCCGATTGCAAACCCATTTGTGACTCTCACTACGAAGAGAATGATTGGGCTGGTGGCAACAAGTACCAACGCAAAAGTCACACTGGCGACAAGCAGGCCAAGTCTGAGCACGATTCTTCGGCCGTATATGTCCCCGGCTCGACCAAAGATGTAGCTGGAGATGAACGAGGCGGTGGCGTACGCGCCCACAAGCAAGGTTACAAAGAGCTCGTCTGCACCAAGATAATCCCGTGCAAGAATTGGGGTGTACGTAAATGCAGACAACACTGCTGCCCCTGCCATCAACTGCACGGTTTCGGTCTTCATCTTACGGGTCCCCGGCTGGAGGACTCGGCTCTGGCTGGGACCATATTAATCGCTCTATTCGTACAATGCCAAGAAAACACAAAGTCTATGTCAGTCTGCGACAGTCGTGTTCACAAGGACAACATGCAGGTGAAACCCTAAATGGTAGATCTCTCACCCCGCCTCAAGTTCATTGTGATAAACTTGGACGAGGTGCTTCTGCTCGTTATCGCCCTTGTTATCATCTATTGGTTCCTTCCCGGGCTCGTTGTGCAAATCGCGATTATAGGTGCAGTTGGCTTAGGAATCATAATTGCCGTGAAATACAAGCTTCTCTACTCGATGCTTGGCGACACATCTGGGAGATACTACGACATAGTCGGGATGCGTGGCGAAGTTGTTTCAGAGGTCACCTCCACTGACGGCCGAGTCCGAATAGGACCGGAGATTTGGCACGCACGTTCCGAAGATCAGGGGTCTATTCCTGTTGGCACTAACGTCGTCGTCACCAAACGAGATGGGCTTGTGATATACGTCATGCCAGCCGAAGCCGTTCAGAGTAGTTGACTCTGATGTTGTGTGGAACGCTGTCCATTTATGAGTGAGAATATGTACTCCAAGCTTGGCGATTAGATGATCTTCATCGTGACATCCGTCATACTCTTCGTCATTGGCACTCTCTCACTAGGACTTGCTCTGTACGGCGGAGTTGTGGCGCAGTCTATCAGAGAGAGCATCGGAGGGGACACCGAGTCGCGACATTCAGCCGAGCATCGGTACTATCTACTCGGGATGATTGGAATGATTGTCCTGTTGTCTCGACTGCTCGCTGTGCCAGTCTTCTTCTGGATGCTGCAATCACTAGTGCCCTACTGCCCCGGTGCAATGTGCTCATACGGCGTTGTGAATTTTCGGTCCCCTTTCTCAGACATTGCTGTTTCTCTAAAGGTACTACTGCCCTTTGCGTACGGCATGTGGCTCGTCGTTGAGATTGCCAATCGCAGAGAGCCGGAGATACCATTCACCAAGACGCTTGCCGACTCATTCCTGAAGGTTCTCCTGCCGCTCGTTGCAGTTGATAGCGTGATGGATGTTCTCACTGTGGCCGCAATCCGTCCGGTCCTTGCCCCCTGCTGCTCAAGCGTATATGATGTAGACCCGCCTTTCTCGCCCTCTGCGATTCTCGGCCCGGAGATTGGATGGTTGATTCTCATGTTGACGATCGCATCTTCGATTCTTCTGATTGTCCTACAGTGGATAGAAGTCTGGAAACCGAGTCTGCGAATCGTTTCTCTCTTGGTTGCAGTCGCTGCTGGAGTTCTCTACCTGTTCGCGCTGCATGACACATATGCCCCCCTAGTACTGGGGCTCCCCACGCATCACTGTCCCTACTGCCTGTTTCAGGAATTTCCCGATATTGCACTATTCTCCGCTCTGTTCTGGATCGGGGTCGCTTCCGCCGTGTGGCGGGTGGTTCTCGAGATGACTTGGTCACGTCATGGGCTATCTCTAGTTCCGCTGTCATCTATAATAACGGCTCTCCGTAAGGCATCCTCTGTCTGTGTCCTCTTCAGCGTGGTGAGCATGTTGTCACACATTGTACTGGCCATCTAGTGTCTTCTTCTATACGCGACGGCAAGGATTACCAATGTGACTACGATAGCACCAACCACAATCCCAGTCTCAACCAACATAGAATCTCCGCCGGCATTGGTTGTTGTTGCTGTTGCATCCGTTGTAGTGGTCGATGATGTTGCCGTAGTGGTAGAGAACTCTGTCAGGCCATGTGCGTAGTATACGTCCATCTCATCATTGCGTCCGTCTGTCCATGCGACATGAGGTATGCCATGAGAGTCTAGTTTGATCACGAAGTAGTCCCCGGGACGTGTGAAGTCGTCCGAGGTGGACGCCTCAGAGATGGGAATGGGGGTCCCCAACACTGGAACAGTCCTGTTTTTGCCCGTGAACTCTACAACCCTGTAGTATGGTCTGTACGAGTTACTCTCCTCATCGTAGTACACAATATGGACTCGCCCCTCGGCATCGATGTCCATCTCTGGGCACCACTGGTCCCCCTCAATGTTCGGGTTGATTCTAAGCCTGTCGCTCCACGTTGCTCCGAAGTCGTCAGAGTATCTGAGATAGACATCGAATGAGCCTGTCTTCTCGTCGTACCTGTCGGCCCAGAGGACATAGAGCCTGTTCCATTGGTCAAAACGAACCACAGGCAGTGTCAGTCGGCTTGGTCTGCCATCCACGATAGTAAAGTCCGAGTAGTTTCCATCATCGTTGACCAATCGAGGGTCTTCGAAGGACAGACCTCCATCTGTGCTCTGAGCTAGGTACAGATTGCCCCCTTCTTGCTGCAAATATGTCCACGCCACAAAGATGGCATCAGATCCATTCAATGCGATGTACGGGCCCACATTTCCCTCGTCCGGTGCTCCAATGGCAGCGGTTTCTTCGAATGTTGCCCCGCCGTCTGTTGACCGTGAGAGCCTCACAGTCGTCGTACCGTTCTCGGACAAGTCCACATCATCATACACAACGAATATCGTCCCACTGCTGGAGATGGCCATGGTTTCCTTATCCGCGAAGTATTGGCCGAACGAGGCCGCGGACGTGTCCCACGTACTGCCGTTGTCGCAACTCCTAGCAACAGTAATCTGAGTGAAGCAACTGTCTTCCGTGAACTCGAGATATGCATAGTACAGCGTGCCGTTGTGCCATACCATCCAGGGGTCGGATTGACGTGTTTCTAGGCCTCCAAACATTGGCATGTACTGTGGCCTGCTCCAAGACACCCCACCGTCCTGTGAAACAACCATGCTTACTCTATACCCACCACCATTATGGCTCATGGCATCTTTCCACCCGACAAAGATCTGTCCTTTATCGCCAATCGCCATGGTCGTTTCAACATGGTGCGCGTATAACGAGTCATCAGTGGATAGCAGAACATTATGTGAAAACGCCACTATCTCAGTGGCTGCTCTCGCAGCCGGCCTAGTTAGGGCGACCCTGTACGCTCCGCTGAGCCGAACACTGACGCTGACAATCAGGAACAACACAATCAACACGGCGGGCGTCTTCTTCACACATACTCCCTCAACGGGCTTGGTTGCTTGCACGTCTTTAATCTTAACTTGAGCGCAGGCTGCTGCTCAACCTACTATTCTCCCATCGCGCATATTGAATCTCACATCTGCCCAGTCCAGTACAATCGGATCGTGAGAGGCCACAATCACAGTGAGGCCAGTTTCCTCTACCATTGCACGAAGCAGACTGAGCAATTCTCTTGTTAGCTCCTCATCGATGGAGCTACTCGGCTCATCAGCAATTAGTATCGTCGGGTCGTTCATCATTGCGCGGGCAATGCTAACTCTCTGCTGTTCTCCACCACTCAGCTCCGCGACTTTGAAGTCAAGCCGATGTTCCATACCAAGCATAATCAAGCGGTCCCTTGCAATGTGTTCTGCCTCAGATATCGATATGTCCGTCGCAAGAAGGGGCAAGGCAACATTCTCCACAGCTGTCAGATGTGGCAAGAGATACTGCGACTGAAAGACAAATCCTATCTCTTCTCTGCGAAGACGGGTCCTATATATCTCTGAGAAGCCTGACATCTCTTGGTCCTTCAAGTACACTCTGCCCTTGCTCGGCACGGTGAGGAGTCCCATAATGCTGAGGAGAGTAGTCTTTCCCGACCCGCTGGGACCAGCTATTGCCGTGACAATCCCCTCCTCCACGGTCAGACTGACTCCCCGCAACGCATGGACCTCACGGGGACTTCCCATTCCATATGTCTTCCAGACATCCTCAACGCGTACGACGGCCTTCAACTCTAGACCCCCCTAAGCACGATGTCCGGCTCTGTGATTGCATTCTTCCACGCTGGCACCACTGTTGCCACCAACACTGGAACGATTGCAACTGCATAGACCATGAACAATGCTGAGGGCGTGATGACCAGCGGTATTCCCCCGTTGAGGAGCACAAGATTCCACCCTAGAAGATATCCTGCGAGAAGGGGGGCGCCTAGGACGAAATCATATACGATTGCAATTGAAACTCCCAGACTTGCTCCCAGAAGGCTCAACACCATACTCTCAAACATGCGAATCTCCAAGACATCTACGGTGTCGAATCCGAGTGCTTTCAGGAGGCCAACTTCGCGGCGGGCCTCATCCGATCCCGCGCTTGACACCGTGAATGCAAGCATGACAACGGTCATGATCAGAATCACCCAGAGGAGATCAATGATTCCCGCGCGTCCGCCATACGTCTGAAGAGCGATATCTCTCAGGGCATCTCTTGTCAGTACCCGGGCCTCAGGCATTGCATTATCGAGGCGAAACGCGACGCTGTTAAGGTCACGTCCCGGTTCAATCCACACCGCGATATCCGTGCAGGTGTCGTTTTCCACGCCTAGCAGGCGCCGCGCGCTGTCCATGTCAGTGATTATCAGATCGTAGCTGAAGATCTTTGACTTGCTAGAGAAGACTCCAACCACCTCAAACTCTACCAGCTGGTCATCATATGCGATGAGGGAGAGTTTGGAACCAACATGAATCTGTACAGAAGCAGCCGATGCGGCCATCATGTCAACGATTCCCTGCCCTATCACTATCTTTCTTGTGTCATTTGACGAGAGAAACCTCCCGTTACCAATGATATCAGTACCCACAGCCCCGAACGCGGACCTGTAGTCACTTGCATTGACTCCCATGACCGTGAAGAGATACCCGCTACCGACATCTATGTATCCCCAGACTCGTGGAGTGGCCGTCCTTACACCACGCGTCCGGCTGATGTTGTCGCACCAGTTCACCGGAACCGGAACCTGTCTGCCGCCCACTAGTCGCTGTAGTATTATGTCCGGCCCCTCCTCCAGCGAGTATGTGACATCCTGTACGACACCGTCATGAATGAACTGGACCGAGCACAAGAGGGTGGTGGAGAGGATGAGTGCAACGATGACTGCAATGCTCCGCACTCTGTACTTCAAGACGTTTCCAAGTGCATAGCTAGCCAGATTGACGTGTCGATGAACTCCCATACGACTTCCTCCCGACGGCGAGCACAATAGTGACTGGTATCAATGCAAATGCAAGCGCAGCACCAAGGAGCCCCAAATCGACTCTTGGACTGGTTCTGAGGGGTGGGTCAACTCTGCCTACTGCCCATTCTGTAGATGCATTCAGCCGAGGCCATACGAACGGGTTTCCCGTGTATATCGAGTATCCCCCCGGTACATCGCCAATCATCCCATACACCGACTCGAGCGCAGGCGATCTGCCATAGTATGAGTCCTGAAGAAAGGCAGGCCCAATCTCTGGCAACGGCCAGCCGCCACTGTGTCTGTACGATTGTCCCAAGACACAGATGGAGCCCACACTGAACAACACTGCCAGAATGAGTGTTCCGAGGATGAGGCGCTTCGGGTTCACGTGAGTAGTCACTTCCTCATGGCCATTCGTAAGGACAGCTGATGATGGTGCCACCGTACATGTCCAAGAAGTGGCTCTCACACAGCTCTGTATTATCCATGTCCCCGCATACTGCCACAACAGTTGGTGTACCTGTGGTGGGACATAGGTATTCAGGTTGGTATATCCACACAACCATGGGGTCATTCCAGTCCATCAACATTCCGCAGATTGCGCAGTGGACCTGTATGTTCTCGAGAAGATCCATCTCACCTGTTTCAACAATGTGGTCGAAGGCCAAGAGTGACACATTGATGCAACAGTAGTGCCGCGTAGTGCCGTTGGCGAAAGTGAATATCACCTCATGACCCATTGGCTCCACTATCTCGAGTCCAGTCCAGTCACAGTATCGGTGCACTGGTAGAGTCATGGTGTATGTATAGATGCCAAAGCAGCCCAGTACGACCAATGCTATCTCAAGCATTTTTCGCTGCTCGGCATTCAAGGTCTTCACGTCCCATGTATCTATTCGAGGCTCACGTACATTGACATCAGACCAATGACAGCAATCAGGGCGCCCAAGACTGTTTCCACATCTCTGGTGAACCAGCAACGCATCTCCATCGCACAGACCGGCGCGAACGTCCATGGTGCCACGGCCACAACAATGCCTAAGACAAACACCATGAAGTTGAGAATAGTGATGACCTTCATGCGTTCATTTTGGTGCTCACTCACTGATATACATCTCGAAAACTTGAGTATCAGCGGAGTTCGGGATTGGAGCGTTGTCGTATGCTGTGACGTAGACTTGGACGGTAGTGTTGGCGGGCACCGGCCCGAACTGAGCCACCCATCGGCCACCGGCTATGCAGAGGCATGCCAAGAAGTGCATCTCATAATCCTCCCACTCACCATCCCCAATACGTGAGTGAAGGGTTGCCCCTGAAACGCCGGACCTGTCGATGCAGTAGATTGTGACGCTAATCATATCGCCAGGTGCTGGATCCACGGGAAGGATATCAACCTCGTAGATGTACGGCCCCTCGACATCATCAAAGACTATCATGGCTATCGCTGCAGACAGGCCGATCATCAGAAGAATGCCCACGGCGATTAGTTTGGTCTGGGCTCGCATCACAACGACTCTCCGATGATGCTACTTGCTAAGACCTGTACCACAACATTTCAGTCTTTGTGAATGATATGAGTTGCGAACGGTTTCTCATTTGAGCCCAATCGCACGAAGGGGCTCCTCGACGCAGAACTCCCAATCGCTCTTCCAATCTCCCGTCTTCTGGTCAAAGGTTTCCGCCCAGAGACCGTAGGTCTGCGAGTGTTTGTAATCGATGATCAGGAGCTCATAGCTGTCGCAAATGCGCCAGATTAGAGAAACGAGCTCTGACAAGTGTGCTGATGGCAGACGAGCGTACCACACGAAGCCGTCAGGCATTGACCTGATACTAGACGAGAACGGAAAGGTGCCCCTCTGAAGTTTTCCTATCAGCGTACGGGTGGTATCACTTGAGGCCTTGGCCAGTACCATGGGGGTATTGTAGACATCGAAGTACGTCCAGTTAATGAACACCCGATAGGAGTCTATCACCTGCCTCAACTTGACGATTCGCTTGGATATTCTCTGCTGCGTGCTACCCTCCCGCGGATCGAGCCCCAGTTTCCGAATAATGTCGATGTTCTTCTGTCTGGCGTTGTCCGTCAGTATCTGGAGGATCTTTGCATCTAACTCGTCTATCTCAACTCGGCTGCTGGCTGTTTTCGAAGACCCGACTCCGTCGGTCTGCATGTCAGGCTCTGCGATTTCGCTGTTCCACCATTGTTCCCAGTCGAATCTCCAGACCATCCTCTCAGGGTCCCACGCTTCAAGCAATGGGCGGGTATATGTCGAGCCGTAGACTCTCTGAAGAGTGGGCAACTCTGCGACGCCTTCAATCAGACCGCTGTTTCTCATCGTTTCGAAGGCCTCCTGAAGATGTGGGAGCGCCTCTGGAGGCTGCCGAAACTGGACCAGCATCCCGTGTCGCGTACCCCCGAATACCCGGGCCCGGTATAGCGTGTACGGATGCTTCTCACAGAATTCCTCAATCCGCTGTAGGGCCTCGTGAGTGGTCACATCAAGCAGGAAGTCATAGATTTCAAGGCCGAGCAGGTGAACCTTCAGATCCGGCTTGACACCTAAGAACATCTTGTCACGGGCAAGCCTCCTCAACCAAGATATGACTGTGGGCGTCGAACGTCCGATCTCCTCAGCCAGCCTCTTGGCCGGCGCCATGGGCATCTCTTGCAACTTGAAGAGAAGCTCCAACATTCCTTGGTTCACAGGTATACTACCCTCTTTTTCAGAAGTATGCGCTCACAGTGGGAAGACCAGGTCCGCCACCTGTTGGCGGGTCGAATGAGAACGCATCCTCTACTGAAACTCTCCCTCTACCAAGACCAAGTATGGATGCAAGCATCTTCACATCATACCAACCGCTCTCGCATGCCATGTTAATACAATCTATGTTCAGGGTAGAATCGGAAGGGGCCTTATAGACGCTCACTCTAAAGGCGTACGTGGTTCCTGACGGCAGGGTCACCCACAGATTGATGTCCACTCTTGTTGGCTCAAGGTCCCGCAGGGCGAACTGAACTAGGATCTTGATATCGTTGGCACTCGAGTCGCCGTCCAGATCGGCATAGTACGCGTCGGCAATGTAGAGCAGACCGTTATCGGCCGCTCGTGGGGAGGCACACGCGACGGGAATCCACGAAACTGCCAGAAGCGTCGCAAGGAGCAAAAGGGCCTTGACTCTGAACAAGCCGCTCACCGATGGGCAAGTATTTTTAACTCATATATAAGTCTGCTTAACTTTCAAGCCACCGCGGCTGAGTGAGATTCTCCTATTACCCGAGGTTAAATCCCACTCGCGACAATGCTAGGGTATGACCCTAGTCGATCTACTCATTGGCCTGTCTATCGGTCTACTGTTCGCTATTGTTGTCTACGTTGCAATGAGAGCACATTTGCGTCATAGAATCGAAATGGTCGAGAGCGAGTTTCGTAAGATGTGGGCTGAGCAAGAGGGCGCGCTGAGGAGGGATGTGGCTGACAGAAGCAGACGCGTCTTGAAGGGTAAGATTGCAGAGCAGCTCATCCCTCTTCTCCACGATGTCTTCAAGTACGAGCCCTCAGATGCACGATTCATCGGTTCCCCCATTGACTATGTGATATTCGACGGTTATACTCGTGCGAAAGACAGTCACTCGGACCAGCCCATCACAATAGTTCTTGCGGACGTAAAGACGGGTGGAGCAAGACTGAACCGCACCGAGCGGATGATTCGGGAGGCTGTTGAGGCCGGTCGCGTACGCTGGGAAACCATCAGGCTCGAGTTTTGACAAGTTATGCCGACAGAATGGCCTTGGCAACCTCCCTTCCAAACGCACGCGCGCGCTCAATCTCGCCCTCC